>CAYTBC010000016.1:0-45782 GCA_964435765.1 uncultured Desulfosarcina sp. | reverse complement strand
CGATTTTTGCGGTCCGCGGGTCGAATCCTTCCTCGGTCATTTTTTGCAGCAGATCGCGTTCGGTCCAGATGCCGACAAATTTGCCGCCCTTTTTAACCAGAATCGCACCGATTTTTTTTGAGGCCATTTCCAGGCAGGCCTGGTGAACCGTCTGATCCCACGAGATAGCGACAATGTCGCTACGTTTATCCTTGACGATGTCTTCTGCGGTATTCATCTTTTTCTCCTTGAATACGGGGTGGCCGATAGCGGCAACCCGTTATCGAAAAATTTTTGCATGGATCTGCTGTCGGTTCATACAGGATCACGGCTGAATATGCAAATAATTTGGTTCGGACGAGTCTCGCGCCGGTGAAGCGGTTCACCTTCATAGTCTATTCCGGATGCGAACTTAGCTTTTTTAGATAACCAAATTATGTTATGTTTTATACTGATCGATTCCAAGAATAAAGGCCCATCAAATCTTTTTTTCCTAGAATCAAGGAGGCTATTATGGAAAGCAAAATCTCGGCGGCTGTTGCACTGAAGCATAATCCGGTGGCCTTAATCTGGTCGAATGAAAAGCCTGCGGACGTCGTTCAATTCAAGGAAGGCAAGTGGGGCTGCATCATGTGGCTGGTTGCCGGCGCCGCCAAGGGCAAAACGGCTGTTTGTGACCGCCGGACATTTGGCTGTTTTGGCGGCGGCGTCGGCATGGGCTTCGGGAATCAATATAAAAATTTTCCGGGAGGCGAGGAATGCTTCTGTCATTTCTTGTCTTCCGGCAATGACCAGTGGGAGCAGGGCCGGCAGGCGGCCGAGCAGGTCAAACCGTTCCTGACCAAGGAGTCTCACGACAATTTCGTACAGGGTGAACGTTACCTGCAAAGCCCGGAACAGGTAAAAAAATTCATCGAATGTCTGCCGATTACGGATATCCCTGCAGCCTATGTGGTTTTCAAACCTTTGCTGGAAGTGGCGGCCAATCAGGAAAAACCGCAGGTGGTGGTTTTTTTTGCCGATCCCGACCAGCTGGCCGCGCTGGTGGTCCTGGCCAATTACGGCCGGGGCGATAACCAAAACGTGATTATGCCCTATGCCGCCGGATGCCAGACCATCGGAATCTATCCTTTTCAGGAAGCACAGACCCAAAAGCCGCGGGCCGTTGTCGGTTTGACGGATTTGTCGGCGCGCGTTTATATCCGCAAACAGCTGGGCGACAACTTAATGACCTTTGCCATGCCTTTGGCCTTGTTTGAAGAAATGGAAGCAAATGTGGCCGGATCTTTTCTGGAGCGCCCCACCTGGCAGAGTTTGGTGGAGGGCAAATAGCACTTTGGCGCAGTTTAACACAAAACAGGTTGTCAAGCGACGCATGGCTAAATCCACCTGGAGGTTGTCGATGACAGTCTTACCGATAACGACCACCGAACACCCCTCCATTCAATCGGGGTAAAGGGAGATGACCTTGGCGAAAATCGTTTACGGCGTGGCCGGTGAGGGATCGGGTCACTCATCGCGCGCCCGGGAGATGATTCACTACCTGGAGCAATCGGGGCATGCCGTTAAAGTGGTCAGTTACGACCGGGGCTTTGCCCACCTTAAAGACGAGTTCGACGTGTTCGAAACCGAAGGACTTCATATTGCCAGCATCGACAACCGGGTTTCAAAAGTAAAAACATTTACCGAAAATTTGCAGCGATTGCCGCGGGGGCACCGAAAACTGCATGCCCTGCGAAATGATATCTTTAAAACATTTAAGCCGGATTGCGTCATCACCGATTTTGAACCGATGACCGCTTACCTGGCCCATCATTATGATCTGCCTTTAATCAGCATCGATAATCAACACCGAATTCGTTATATGACGTTTCCCTGCCCGGCCCGTATGCAAAAAGAGCGTCGGATGACGATCAGCATCATTCGGGCTATGGTTCCGCGGCCGGATGTATCGCTGGTCACAACTTTTTTTTTCGGGCAGGCCAAAAACAAGCACACCTTTTTTTATCCCCCGATTTTACGCGAAGAGGTTCTATCGCGTAAGCCCACAGACGGTCAGCACGTGCTGGTATACTTGACCAGCGGATTTGAATCCTACCTCAGATTACTCAGGGCGTTTAACCGTGAAAATTTTCGGGTATATGGCTATGAGCGCGATGAGCAGGACGGGCACATCGGCTACAAACCGTACAGCAAGGAAGGCTTTTTAAATGATTTGGCCTCCTGCAAGGCGGTTATGGCCACCGCCGGCTTTACGCTGATGACCGAGGCCTTTTACCTGCGCAAGCCCTACCTGGCGCTGCCCATGCGCGGGCAGTTCGAGCAGGAGTTGAATGCATTTTTACTGGCCCGGTTGAATTATGGCATTAATTTGAGGCGGATCAGAAGCGAGGCGGTTGGCAACTTTTTATACCGGCTGCCCGAATATAGATATTGTTTAAATACGTATCGCGCAGAAGGCAACGGCGCCATCAAGGCGAAGCTCGGAGAGCTGTTGGAGAATAACGCTTTGCTGGCCAAGGCGTTTCACCAGAGGCGAAAACGTTCATTAAATTAACCCGGGGCATGCGAAATTTTTGGACCGATTGATCGGTCAACAGAGGTTCTTCATGCGACTATTTCCAGAACACGGGAGGATGTTTGTGCGAACCTTCCATGACTTGCAAAAATGGTTGGCGATCATACTTTTTTTTGTGGTTTTAATTACGGGGTGCGCTTTGTCCGGCCGGGTCCAGACCCAGGCGGTCAGGCCGATAAAGCCCCTCGAGCTGCCATCGGGTCAGGGCTGGTGGAATGCCCGCTTTCGAATGCATTGGCCACCGGACACCGAACCGATCTGGTATATGGATTTATATTTGGCCCATCAGGTTATCGCACCCCAACTGAAGCAATACGAAAAGGAAATCTTCCTGTGGCGATTTCATCGACGGGCGGCCCGCGATGATGCCGGCAGGCGGTTTAGCTTCATTTTTTATTCGTCACCGCAGACAGCTGAAAAAATTTTCAGCGGGCTTAGAACCGATCCTTTGATTGCCGAATTGAAATCCGCCGGCGTCATCGAGCATGTCGAATTCGATGATCCGGCCCAAATTACGCGGCCCAATTTAGAGGATACCGCTGATAAAAGCTGGCCGCTATCGATCCAGAAAACCTGGCCGTTTTACATAATGGGGGCGAGTCAAATGTGGCTAAATTTAATTGCCGAAGTTGCAGCCGAAAAAACGACGGACATCCCGCCTGCATCGATTGAGGAAGTTGAAGCATTTTACCAACAGGTCGACCAAGCTATAGCGCAGTTATGGCAAAAAGAGGGGCGACATGCCTTCATGCACCATCTAAATGCATTGTTTGAGTATGAACCGCTTATTTATTGGGAAAAAAAATACCTTAATTTTTAATTTCGTTGGTTTGTTTAACGCGATGCCTTTTATGATCCTATGCCTGCAATTGACAGCGGACAATCGACAATGAATATGACCATACCCGGCGGTATTCAAGGACCGGTTGATGACAAATAGCCTGCCTTCAAACGCTGATGAGGAAAAATACGCTAAAATCGGCGGCTGGTTAATTTTGTGTGCGATCGGATTGGTGCTTTATCCTGTGCAAACCGCGGTTTCATTATACACCGAGGTGATTCCGGCGCTGTCCGCTGAGAACTGGTCACGGCTGACATCACCGCATTCGGTTGCCTATCACCCGCTGTGGGCCCCGCTATTGATCATGGAACTGGTCGGAAATCTTGGTTTTCTCGCGTTATCAATTTGGGTTTTGGTGAATTTTTTTAAGCAGCGCAAATTTGTTCCGAAATTGACCATTTTGTTTTTGGCCGCCAACCTTATCTTCGTCGCCCTTGATTATTATTTCATCCAACGTGTGCTTTCATCGATCGATCCGGGCAACATGGCGCCAACCATTAATTTCGTGCGCACCCTGGTGGCCAGCATTCTATGGGGTTCCTATTTCCTTTTTTCAAAACGGGTTAAAAGGACTTTCATACATTAGAAAATATGCTGGTTTGGCGGCAACTGGCAACCAATGAGATAATAAATATTTGACTGCATTGAGAGGATCCCTATGAACTGTGTTTTTGCCAAAACTATTTACACCGGCCAATCGATTGTATCCGATGGTTTTCTTGTATTTAACGGGCAGAAGATCACGGGTCTTGCCAAATCTGCCAAAGGCCAAATGCTGGGTGAGTTTGACGTGGTGACGCCCGCCTTCATTGATCCCCACAGTCACATTGGCATGGAACGATCCGGTGAGCCCAGCGCTGAAGGAGAAGCCAATGAACATCTAGAATCGATTATGGCGCTCACCGATGCCCTTGATTCGGTCCAGATGGATGACAAAGCCTTTCGGGAAGCCGTTGAATATGGGGTGCTGTATTCTTGTGTGGTGCCAGGCAGCGGCAATATCATCGGCGGGTTATCCGCCGTCATTCGCAATTATGCCAAAGACAGCCGCGAAGCGCTTGTCGGCCGGGCAGGCCTAAAAGCGGCTTTTGGCTATAACCCCATGTCCACGCACAGCTGGAAAGGCCAGCGCCCCACGACGCGCATGGGTGCGATCGCAATCCTGCGCGGCCGACTGGCGGAGGTGCACCAGAAATATCAGCAATACCGAAAAGCCAAAGGCAAAAAAAAAGAGGAAATTATTTTTTCAGCCGAAGAAAAAGTGCTGCTGGATTTGTTGACCGGCAAAATTTGTCTGCGGGCCCATGTTCACAAGATCGATGACATCGCCGCCCTTCTGCGGTTGGTGGATGAGTTTAAGCTTCGAATCACGGTCGAACACGCCATGGATGTCCACCGGCCGGAAATCTTTCAAGAACTGCAGCGCCGCAGGATACCGGTTGTTTACGGCCCGATCGACTCTTTTTCCTACAAAGTTGAATTAAAGCATGAAGCTTGGCGCAATGTTTGCCATCTGCTCTCCTCCGGGGTTGAATTCGGCCTGATGACCGATCATCCGGTCACCCTTGCGCGCCAGCTGTTTCTGCAAACACGCTGGTTTTTGAGAGCCGGTATTTCCAAACAGCAGGCTGTGGAACTGGTTTGCCGCAAAAATGCTGAAATTCTGGGCATTGATCAACAGATCGGCACCCTCGCAAAAGGCAAGTGGGCCTCATTTGTCTGCTGGAACGGAGATCCCTTCGACCTTGCGAGTTATCCGGTGGCGATATATGGTGAAGGCGAATCAATTTATACTGAATGATATAAAATGGAATTTAGAATAGCTTTTTTGCTGCTTGCCTTGCTTAAACCAATAAAATCCATCCGCAATTCGCATATTGATAGTTATATTAATGCCATAAGAGTCGATCCCATTTTGCTGACGATCCATTCGGTTTGAAGTCAGCCCTTCGGACCCGGAAGCACGAATTTGAATTTGCCGGTTGAAAATGTAAAATTCATAAGTATAATGTATAATATTTGTAAACGCCGAAAATAACGTCCAGCCGCTTTAAAGGGGTTTTTCTGAATTTAAGGGGGGGATAAAATGGTAATTTTTTTAAGACGAATGGCCTACCTGATGGTTTTGATTGCATTGTCTTCTATAATCGGCACGAGTTGGGCCCAGGCTGAAGAGCCGCGCGACATGCATGGTTGGGGAATTGATGACCCGTACAACAAACTTTATGATGTGCGCGAATATGAGAAAATCAGAGCCTGGGTGGTGCGGGTGAAAGAAGTGGTGCCGATGCCCGGCATGTCACCGGCAACCGCCCTGGATGTGAGAGAAGGCTCCGATGAGTTTGAAGTTCAGATCTGTCCTACCTGGTACCGCAACCCCAGCGAGATTCGATTGCAGAAAGGTGCACGCATCAAGCTAAAGGGCGTTTGGACCGAAATCAACGGCAAGGATGTCTTCATTGCATCCAAAATAAAAAAAGACCCCGACATCGACATTATTAAAGTTCGTTTGACCAAAGACGGCACGCCTTTTTGGACTATGACGCCTGAACAAATTGCCAAGGAGATGGACGAAGATTAGGCGCTGCAGGCAGCGAAATTTTACAGCGCGAAGAGATCGATGAATTCATCTTAAATTGAATAAAGGACAGCCCGCTATTACCAGCCTTGTTTTTGTTACACATGCTTTTGGGAACGGATGCGGAAAAGATATATTCCGAGCAGCAACTTGCCGATATGCTGAAAGCCGCCGGAATAAAAAATATCCGGCGGGCCCCGGTCCAACCCCCCGATGAATCCGGCCTTCTGGCCGGAGAAAAATAAGCTGTTGCCGCCACACTGCCGCTCTATAATTTAATCCCGTAAGCCAATTTTTGCTAAAGATTTCTGCCTGTCGGACCGATGTCACTATATCGATATTAAGCAACACGCGCATTTCCAACCAGCGTCTGCTGATGTGATGCCCGTTTTGATGATGTGTTTGTCGTGAAAGGAGTCTGTTAAATGGCAGAAGCGGCTTTTGAACCTTTCGGCTTCATGGGTCCCCAGATATTCGGACTTCCAGTCGATCGTGAGATCTTGTTTTCCAACCATAAAAATTTCTATAAAAAGCGGATTGAAAAGCGGCAGCGCAAGCTGATTGTAAAAATGTCTTTTCTAAAGCCGTTTCTAAAAAACGGCGAACAGATTCTGCTGATCACCACCGGCTATGCGCCGCTGACATCCCTGGCGCAATATCTGACCGGATTCATTTTTGTATATCTTAAACGTTCCATATTTGTTTTTACCAATTACAGGATCCTTCACATTCCGACATCCTCGGCCTATAATTACAAAAATTCAATCGCCCAGGTGGCTTTCGTGGGATGTCAATCCATTGACCTTAAGGGAGGGACCCTGGTTGTTCAATACGCCGGAGCAGGTAGAAAAATCGAAAAATTTCGGGCCATAGCCGTATCCGAAAGAAAAAAAATCAGAGCCCTGCTCAATAAAAAGCTGCCGCTGTCAGGCACCAAAGCTCAATTTGCCGATCGAATGCATCTTTGCCCACGCTGCACCCACAAGCTTGAAAAGGGCAAGCACCAATGCCCTAAGTGCCGGCTCCGGTTTAAAACCAAGCTCGCTGCCGCCCTTTGTTCAATTCTGCTGCCCGGTGGCGGCTATTTTTACATCCGGCAATATCTGATCGGTATTCTTGATGCCCTGGTGGAACTTGGCCTGCTGGGTATTATCATTCTTTTTATTTTTGACTTTCTCAAACAAATACCGGTCAGTCCTTCTCATCTGGTGTTGTTGCCAATTTTTCTTTATGTAAAAACGGCCGCTGTTGTCCACGTCTCTCATTTTATCGCTGAATTTATCCCCAAAGACACGAACATAAAGCCCGTTAAGACATCGGGTTAGACCACCGGATTCTGCAACCAGCCGCTGCTCTTCGAAAAGAAAAACCTTTTCCGGTTCGCAAGGGTTATTCTTGACAAGACGTCTTTTGCAACATAGTTTTCACCGTTGCGCCGATTCGCCGGGGTGCGTTCACCCTATACTCGGACAGAAAATATTCTTGCAGGGAGTTAGGTATGCCGCAGATTATATGCATTGTCGGTCGATCACAATCCGGTAAAACCACGTTGATCGAAAAATTGATTCCGGTACTCAAAGACAAGGGGTATCGGATCGGTACCGTCAAACACACCCACCACGTTTTTGATTTTGATAAAATTGGCAAGGACAGCTGGCGGCACAGGGATGCCGGCGCTGAAACCGTCATAATTGCATCTCCCGGGAAAATCGCGATGGTTAAAAACGATCATCAGGGAACTCTGGAAAACCTGCAGCACTATTTCGATGATCTGGATCTGTTGATTACCGAAGGCTATAAAGGTGCGCACCAACCCAAAATCGAGGTGGTGCGGGCAGCCAGGCACAATCAGGCGCTGCTGAAAGATGACCGCTATCTGATTGCTGCGGTCAGTGACACAGCGCTGGAGTTAAACGTGCCGGTCTTCGATCTGGAAGACATCGATTCGCTGGCAGATTTTATCGAAAAAAAGTTTTTAAAATCGAAATGATGGTTAAAAAAGAATTCAACGGTCAGCCGGGGCTGCTGCGATGGCCGAATCTTATCCGGGGAACTCTGATAAGGCGTTACAAACGATTCCTGGCCGATGTCCAGCTAGAAACCGGGGAAATTGTCACCGCGCATTGTCCCAACACGGGAAGTATGCAAGGATGTTCTGAAGCCGGCCGGCCGGTGTACCTGTCTTTGCACGACAATCCCGGACGCAAGCTGAAATACACCTGGGAGCTGATCGACATGCCCGGCTCAATGGTCGGAGTCAATACGCTGGTGCCGAATCGTCTGGTGTACCAAGCGGCGGCCGACGGATTGATCCGCGAACTGTCCGGATATAAAAAAGTTCAACGCGAGGTCAAGATCGGCAACCACTCCCGAATCGATCTGGTTTTGAGCAACGGGCCCAAGGATCGCTGTTATGTTGAAATAAAGAACTGCACTTTGGTGGATGAAAGGGTGGCTTTATTTCCGGATGCCGTTACCTCCAGGGGCCTGAAACACCTTACAGAGCTTGAGACCCTGTTGGATGCCGGCTGTCGCGGCGTGATGTTCTATTTTATTCAGCGAATGGATGCCGAGATCTTCAAACCGGCGGATCGCATAGACCCCGATTACGGAAAAGGACTGCGGCGTGCGCTCAAACACGGGCTTGAAGTGCTTGCCTACGACGTTGCCATCGATCTGGCCGGCATTTCCCTAAATCGCAGGCTACCCTGCGATTTATGAAATTTAATCGATTTTAAACGGAGCTCAGGGCCAGGTCATTCAAGCCGATAATTGACAGGATTTACCAACGAATCAGTTATGGCTGATGTTGATCATTCGCTAACGCCGAGCCGTTGGGTTTGACTTTAATGTCCGGATCATATAAGAAATTTATCTTTGTGTTTCATCCAACCGCAGCGCACCGAACGCGTGAGGGTTAAAAAGCTTAAATTCATCTGCAACGAATTGAGATCTTGGTTTATGCCGGACTTTTCGCTCGAAAATTTAATGTGCCACCGTGATAATCTGGAGCATGTCCTGGACAATCTCAAAGAAGGGATTATTGCCCATGATATGAATCGGCGCATTTTCTTTTTCAATCAGGAAGCAGAACGTATTTCAGGATACAATCGCGCCAGTGTTTTGGGAAAAGACTGCCACGAGGCCTTTGGGCATCCCTTCTGCGGCGGTCGCTGCTCGTTTTGTGATGAGGTGCCGAAGCTGACTGAAACCGCGGAGTACAACCTCACGATTACAACCAAGAGCGGCGAGTCGCGCCGGGTGGAAATGACCATTACCAGCATGCGGGGCGACGACGGCGGATTTGTGGGAGTCCTGACCTCATTCCGGGATGTTACCGACCTCTTCAGTTTAAAGCTGCAAGCCGGAAAACTGACAAGCTTTGGCAACATCATCGGTCAGGATCACAAAATGTATAAAATTTTCAAGAGCATACGGGATGTTTCCAGCTACGACTATCCCGTTCACATATCCGGAGAAACCGGAACCGGCAAAGAACTGGTTGCGAATGCCATCCACGACGAAAGTTCGCGCAACGGTGCCGCCTTTGTTCCCATCAACTGCGGCGCCTTACCCGAAGGCCTTATCGAAAGCGAACTTTTCGGTCACGTCAAAGGAGCCTTTTCCGGCGCCATTCGAGACAAAAAAGGCCGTTTTGAACTGGCCGATAAGGGCACGCTTTTTCTCGATGAAATCGCCGAACTTTCCAACAACATGCAGGCCAAATTGCTGCGCTGTCTGCAGGAAGGAAAATTTGAACGCATTGGCGGCGAAAAGACGATCAGGGTGGACGTGAGAGTGATCAGCGCCACCAACAAAAATCTCAAAGAAGCCGTCAAACAGGGTCAATTTCGCGAAGACCTTTACTACCGGCTCAATGTCATTCCGATACATATGCCGCCCCTGCGGGATCGCAAGACTGACATACCTCTGTTAATCGAACACTTTCTGCTCGAAGCCGCCGAACGTTACGGGCGCAACCCCCTCCAGGTGTCTGCCAGGGCCTTGGCATTGATGCTGGACTACCCGTGGCCGGGAAATGTTCGTGAACTTCAGAACGCGATCCAGTTTGCCTTTGTCAAATGCAGTGAAAAAACCATTGAGGTCGGGGATTTGCCGATGGAGCTGCGGGAGGTTGAAAATGCCTGTGTTCGCAGAGGGCCGGCTAAAAAGCTGGATTTTGACGGTGTCAGGACGGCTATGATAAAAACCGGCGGCAATAAAGCCAAAGCCGCCAAGATTCTCGGTGTCGGCCGGGCTACCCTCTATCGATTTTTAGGGGATCATCCGGAGCTGCAGGAAGCCGTCAAGCTGTTTTAAGCCATAGAGCGCCTTTCGGGTTCGTATGGGCGCTCAGTCCTGAAAAATCATTCTTAAGGTTATAAGCCCACTGCGTTTATGCAAACCGATTTGCAGTGCGACAGTTTGACAGCGTTTGTTAAAATCCTTACCTTCCCCCCAATTTGTGATGCAGTGCAATTTGAGGAGGTTTTTATGCTGTCATTGGAAGAATTGAAGAAAAGAACCGATCTGATCAATGAGATCAACTGGGATCTCGGGCCTGAAGAGGCGGTCAAACTTTATTTGGAGTGGGGCAACACGGATTGGGGCAGCGGCAAGTATACCATCCGTTCCAAAGGGGATTATTCCACCTATTTTGTGGTCAACTGCTGGCGCAAACCCTATTTTATCTATTTGATCCGGCGCAATTCGGAAGAGGCGGTTGAGCTGGCGCAATTTGAGTTGCCGCAGCGGTATGAAAAAGATGTCTGCGAGCTGAAAGGGGTATACGCACTTGAAGAAGATGTCAAAGGATGGCTGAAAAGTGAATTGGATGTGGAAAGATGAATAAGAGGGTTTAAGGGTTTCGGGTTCAGAAGCTCAGGGTTTGGGGCTTCCGACTTCGCTTTTCGAGCTACGAGGGGACAAGTCGCCCTTCGGGCTTCGACCCCACAAGTCGGACCCACGAGACGACCCCACAAGCAGGGTTGAGAGGTTTGGGTTTCACGCCCCAATGATTCTTGAGTTACAGCCGGCCGCTTCATCGCCTTGCAACAGGGGCAAGACAGCTGTATTTGCGTTCCTAGTTCAAAAATCAAAGGGCCTCCCGTTGGGAAGCCCTTTTTGTTTTTATTGTTTTTGACTGTTTCGGTCTGTCGAATCGATTAGGCCGCATCCATCGTCCGACGATCAGCCATATCCACCAGGGTCCGCTCTCTGGCTTTGTCGATACCGAGTTGCTTACGTTTTTTATCGATGTGCGCAATCATCATCGATGCGATTTCATGCGGATCGGTTGCAAAACCCCATTTCCCCATGCCGAGGTGCTCGAGCTCTTCAAACAGGTGCTTGTGAAATTTGGTGCCTTCAACGATGGGGAAGGTCACACCGAACACCGTGTAAACGCCGGAGGCCACAAAGTACTGTCCGATGCAGATGGCTTTTTCGCTCATATACTCCGGTGCACATCCGGCAACCGGCAAATCCGCGATGCTTTCACCCAAGCCGCCGGTTTTAACCATTTCAGCACAGGCAATCAGGATGCGGCTGTTATCAACGCAGGCGCCGCAGCCCAACACCGGCGGCATTCCGACGGTTTCACACACTTCCTTTAAGCCCGGACCTGCCAGATGGGCCGCTTCCGGCGTTGTCAGTCCGGCTTTGGCCAGTGCGATTTGCGAACAGCCGGTTTGCACAACCAGCACGTCGTTTTTGATCAGCTCCTTTACGAGTTCCACGTGAACCCAGTCCTGCTTCATCCTGGGGTTCGTGCAGCCGACGACACCGGCCACCCCGCGAATGCGGCCATTGATGATGTTGTCGTTCAGGGGTGTATATGAGGCGCGGAAAGTGCCCCCGAGCATGTAGTTAATGTACTCGTGTGAAAATCCGTGGACGCCGGTGTTGATGATCTGCGGGATTTCGATGGGCATACTGCGGTTTTTGAAGCGGCCGATGGCTTGCACGACGATTTCGTCGGTACAGGCCTTGGGATCGTGATCATTAAACTCCACGTGAATGGCGCCTTCAATGCGGGCACGCGGATTGGTTGTGATCAGCGTCGTTCCGTAGCAGTCCGCCACTTTTACGAGGCCCTGTTTGATGCACTGGACATCAACCCCCATGGCATCCACGGCCCCGGTGACCAGGACGGCTTCGGTGGACATGAAGTTGCCGGCGTGAGGAATGCCGTGGCGCACAAACATCTCCAGGCCCGAGCAGCACATCCCTACCAGGTTAATGCCCTTGGCACCGGCGTCTTTGGCGGCCTGGATGAGGGTCGGCTCATTCACCGATTCGACAATGGATTCAAACAGGTTCGGCTCGTGGCCGTGAATGATGATGTTGACCTGGTCTTCCTTCAATACGCCCATGTTGACTTCGACCGCCACCGGTGACGGGGTGCCAAATAAAATATCGGAAATCTCCGTGGCGACCATCGAACCGCCCCAGCCGTCGGCGAGGGCCGTCCGGCTGCATTGTTTGGTGATGTTCTCATAATGCTGGTCCACGCCCATGTGGGAACGGTGCATCAGTTCCATGATTTCCCGCATGGCACCCCGCGGAACAATGCCGTTTTTGCGCCAGGTCTCCAAGGTTTTTTTCGGTACCCGCTTGGCGAAAGGAATTTCTCCTTCCACCTGGGTGTAGGTACGCTCAAGCTCCTTGTACAGGTCCATGGCGATGTCTTTGATTTCCCGGCCGTCGGTTTCGATGTCGATGGATTTGGCAACTTCGATGAGTTTCAGCGGGTTTTTGATGCTGTAATCTTTTATGTGACCGTTTAACACCTCACGGAAAAGATCAAGCATGCCCATGCCATGGTCGGTATGGGCCGCACTGCCGGCGGCGACCATGCGGGCAAAATTTCGTGACATGATCGTATCAATCGTTGCCCCGCAAACACCCACTTTGGAGTAAGGATCTTTGGCGTTCAGGCGGCAGGGCCCCATGGCGCAATGCTTGCAGCAGGCCGAATCCTTCCCGATGGGGCAAGCTTTCATATTTATCGCCCGGTCAAAGGCGGTTTCGACACCGTCGCGTCTGGCCTTCGCAAGCATTTGAGCGGTGGCGTCGCAGATGGTGAGATCTCTAATATCGACCTCTTTTATTGTGGAGACTATTTTTTTTTCAGCCATGTTATTACCTCCTTCGTTATATTATTGTTGCATTGTTGAAATATTATAACAATTTTCGTGCCATAGTTTTTATATATACTAAATTAATATGAATTGAAATTAAATAAATATAACCTATTAGGATAATACGTAAAAATATTTTATTTATAAAAGTTTTTGGGAGAAAGATAACAGCGCACAGCCTGTAAAGTCATCGGTTTTTGTCTTATGATACAGCTTTGTACCGAAATAATTGTGAGACGGTTGGAGGGAAAGGATGCAAAAAAAAGAAAATTGAAAGCCGGGCACCGATGTACCGCTAAGTGCAAGCCTTGGTAAAGTCTAAGAGATGATTGTGGGCGGGTTTTTTATTTTTTATCCTGGAAAAGGATGGCGTCCGGGTTGAGACGCCATCCTTCTATTTAGAGATCCAAAATTACGCTGCATCCATGGCCCGGCGATCAGCCATATCAACCAGGGTACGTTCTCTGGCCTTGTCGATGCCCAATTCTTTGCGTTTCTTATCAATGTGGGCAATCATCAGGTGGGCCATTTCAATCGGATCCGGTGTAAACCCCCATTTTCCAAGTCCCTGTTTTTCCAGCCCTTCAAATAGAAGTTTGTGGAATTTGGTCTCTTCCACGATGGGGAAGGTGACACCGAATACCGTATATACGCCGGATGCGACGAAATAATGACCGATACTGATGGCTTTTTCGCTCATCCATTCCGGCGCTGCTCCGGCAGCCGGGAGATCAGCAATACTGTTTCCGAGTCCACCAGTGCGGACCATTTCGGAAGCCGCAATCAGGATGCGGCTATTATCGACGCAGGATCCCACGCCCAGGACAGGCGGCATGCCGACGGTTTCGCAGACCTCCTTCAGACCGGGACCGGCCAGATGGGCGGCTTCCGGAGTCAATAGGCCTGCTTTGGCAAGCGATATTTGCGAGCAGCCTGTTTGAAGGACCAGAACGTCGTTTTTGATCAGTTCCTTGACCAGTTCAACATGCACGTAGTCCTGCTTTACCCTCGGGTTGGTGCAACCCACGACTCCGGCCACGCCGCGGATGCGTCCATTGATAATATTGTCATTCAGCGGGGTATACGAAGCTCTGAATGTACCGCCGAGCATATAATTGATATATTCATGGGAAAAACCATGGATGCCGGTGTTTTTGATTTTGGGGATTTCGATGGGGAGCGATCTGTTTTTAAACCGACCGATAGCCTTGATAACGATTTCGTCGGTGCAGCTTTTGGGATCATGTTCATGCAGCTCGATGTGCTCCGCACCTTCAATATGGCATCTGGGGTTTGTGGTCAACAGAACCGTATTGTAACATTCTGCGACTTTGGCAAGTCCTTGTTTGATGCATTGAACGTCAACTGCCATGGCATCAACGGCACCGGTAACCAGCACGGCTTCGGTGGACATGAAGTTTCCGGCGTGGGGAATTCCGTGACGGGAAAGCATCTCGGCTCCCGAGCAACACATGCCCACCAGGTTTATTCCGGAGGCCCCGGCCTCTTTGGCAGCTTGCACCAGGGTCGGCTCGTTTACAGATTCCAGAATAGACTCGAACAGGTTGGGCTCATGGCCGTGGATAATAATATTGACCGCATCTTCTTTCAGCACGCCCATATTCACATCGGCTGCCACCGGTGTCGGCGTTCCGAAGAGGATATCTGAAATTTCGGTGGCCACCATGGAGCCACCCCAACCATCGGCCAGGGCCGTGCGGCTGCATTGTTTGGTGATGTTTTCATAATGCTGGTCGACACCCATGTGGGTTCGATGCATGAGTTCCATAATTTCGCGCATGGCTCCCCGGGGCACGATCCCAAGTTTGCGCCATGTTTCAAGGGTTTTTTCCGGAACCCGCTTGGTAAACGGTATTTCGCCTTCAACCTGGGTGTAAGTGCGCTCAAGTTCCTGATACAGGTCCATAGCGATGTCTTTGATTTCCCGGCCGTTGGTCTCAATGCCGATTTCCGCGGCAACTTTCTCGAGCTTTATCGTATCCTTGATCCGATAATCCTTGATTTTGCCGTTTACCACTTCCCGGAACAAATCCAGCATGCTCATGCCGTGGTCGGTGTGAGCGGCAGCGCCGCTGGCGACCATGCGGGCAAAATTGCGCGCCATGATCGTATCGATAGTTGCCCCGCATACGCCGACTTTTCCATAAGGGTCCTTGGCATTGAGTCGGCAGGGCCCCATGGCGCAATGCTTGCAGCAGGCCGAGTCAGCTCCGATGGGGCAAGCCTTCATATTTATCGCCCGGTCAAAGGCGGTTTCGACACCGTCACGTCTGGCCTTCGCAAGCATTTGAGCCGTGGCTTCGCAGATGGTGAGATCTCTAATATCGACCTCCTTATTTTTGGAGATGTCTTTTTTGATTTCCATACAGAGCCTCCCTTTTTTAGGATGATTGTTTCGGAAAATTAATTGGTTTTAAATGTTAAGTAAACTAACAAATTCCATGCCAGATTTATATCTATGCTGATTTTACCGGAACTTTTCACCATCTTTTCGGTAATTATTTAAAACAATTGAAAATAAGGAATTGCGGACGGGAACAATTGTCAGTGATCAAACCACTATATGTCTTAAAACGCATTCAGTTTGTCTCATGATACAAGTATGAATCGATATTCTTTTAAGACAGTCGGTCGGTTTTTTTATTTGGAAATTTACTATCCGTCGATTCAGTGGTAAAATCAAGTAATTTTTTAAAAAATAAAATAATAATAGAATGTTATCGATGAACTCATGAGAACTGCCAGGTCTGGGCGCCTTTAAATGCCCAGTTATAGATTACCGAGCAACTGACCGCTTCGACTTTTGAAGCCGTTAATCCCCCGTTCAGCGGCTGAAGTGTCTCAATCGTCTCATAACTATGGGTATTGCAGGCCGGCTCAGCCGAATCCCATCAGATTCAAATATTTCACCTTGAAAATTTTTATATGAATAAAAACAGTTTTCTGCTATGGTAGCAGCCTATCAAAAAATGTATCTTTTTTGCCGACCGTCATTGTATCCGTATCGATTCAGCCGATTCCCGGGATAGTTATTGGCTTTCCATCTGATGAAAGGATCATTGTATGCCTACGCCGGAGGTTAAAATATTCTCTTTGAGCACCTGCAGCCACTGCAAAGCAACTAAAAAATATTTGAGCGAGTGCACCATCAAATACGAATTTGTCGATGTCGACCTGCTCCAAGGCGATGAAAGAAAAGCGATTATCGAGGATGTCAAAAAATTCAACCCGCGCTGCTCCTTTCCCACCATCATTATAGGAGACAAGGTGATCGTCGGGTTCAAAGAAAAAGAAATCAAGGAGGCTTTGGGAATGTGATGGATGCTCAAGAGCTTTATGAAAGAATGAAAAAGGTTCAAGAGGCGAAAGGTTATTATTTCAACCAGGACAAGGAAAGAACCTTTGAGCTGTTGGAAGCCCTGCTGGTCAACAAAGAGCGTTATGGATATATGGGCTGTCCCTGTCGGCTGCTCTGCGGCGACCGACAAGCCGACCGCGACATCATCTGCCCCTGCATTTACAGCGTACCGGACATCGAAGAATACGGCAGCTGCTACTGCAATCTGTATGTTTCACAAGACTGGAATGCCGCCAAAATTCCGCACGAATATGTGCCCGAACGCAGGCCTCCGGAGAAAATTATGTTCTAGTGTGAAGGAGATTCTAAATCTTTTTCGGGCTCGATGGTCCACCGGGGAGGACTGTCGGGCCAAGTACGAAGCCCTAAAATTGACAGTGCCCGGATTCACCGCCGGATCAAGACGCTTTTCCTCACTGACAGCTATCCAGAACGTATTGCCCGACGTCTGCATGTTATCAGCAATTCTTTCTTGACTTTTTTTTCTACAAATCCCATTTTAAATCTATCAAAAAACCTGTTGTTGATCTTAACCATTTAATGCTGAACTTATCGGTCACTCAAAAACATTTTGAGAGGAGAGCGTATGGAAGAATGTAAACCCATCCTTAATACCGGCTTGCGGGGTGTTGTCATTGCCGAATCGCGTATATGCGATGTTGATGGCGCCAACGGGCGACTCATTTACCGGGGCTATCTGATTCAAGATCTGGCAAAAAATGCTTCGTTTGAAGAAGTTGCTCATCTTTTGCTTTATGAAAAATTGCCCGACTCCGACGAGCTTGAAGCGTTTAAGCATCGGCTTAAAGCAGCGCAGGGGTTGCCGCCGGAAGTGATCGCAGCCATGCAGACCATGCCCCCCAATGCGATTCCCATGGATATTTTGCAGGCGGTCGTTCCCATGCTGGCCCTGCATGATGAAGACGTGATCAACCGGGACCAGTCCTTGGACGCTTCTTTACGCATGGCGACCAAACTGATCTCCAAGTTTTCGGCGATCATCGCCACCTGGCATCGCATACGCGGCGGTCAAAAGCCGATCGCACCCCTGCCGGATTTGGATCACGCGGCCAATTTTCTGTACATGCTCAGTGGTCAGAAGCCCGATGAACAGGTGGCCCGCTTTCTGGATGTTGCCCTTGTATGCCATGCCGAGCACTCTTTTAACGCCTCTACCTTTGCCGCCCGGGAAGTGGCTTCCACCCGGGCCCACATGTATGCTGCGGTTGCCGCGGCGGTGGGCTCTCTATCCGGTGACCTGCATGGCGGTGCCAATACGCGGGTAGTGGAAATGCTGTTTAAAATCGACTCCCCCGGCAAGGTGCATGATTATGTCAATCAGGAATTTGATGCCGGTCGGGTAATTTTCGGGCTGGGACACGCCGTTTACGATACCGACGATCCCCGCGCTTCCATTATGGTGGAAATGATAAAAGCAATGGCAGAAAAATCCGGTGTATCCAAGTTGTACAATATTTCAACATTACTTGAAAAAACAGGGAAGGAAGAGTTTAAAAAACGCAAGGGAAGAGAGATCTTCGTCAATGTCGATTTTTACAGCGGATCGCTTTATTACTCCATGGGAATTCCCATGGATCTGTTTACACCGGTGTTTGCCGTTGCCAGGATTGCGGGCTGGTGTGCGCACATCATTGAGGAACAATTTGCAGGTGCTGCGCCCAAACCGATGCTCTATCGACCCGAATCCGATTACATCGGAGAATACTGCGGCCCGGAAGTGTGCGAGTTTACACCCCTCGATGCGCGCTAGCCCCGGCAGCGTCCATGCGCGCCCGGCCGCGGCCCCTTTGCATTTGACCGTTAATCGGATGTGCGAATTACCGGCTCCCAGGGAGGCGGATTCCGCTGCATACGATGGGTCGGTAACCGAATCTAATCCTTGAAATGCCCGGGGTGAGGAGAATATCCGTGAAAATACTTATCACCGGCGGTTCGGGTTTTGTTGGCACGAATCTTTCGAATTATTTGCTCGGCCAAGGTCACCGGATCACGGCGTTGGCAAGATCTGCCGACCCCCACCGGATTCATCATCAAAATTACCGGTATATCTCCGCGGACACCACCCAACCGGGCCCATGGCAGGCAGAACTTGAAACCGTGGATGCCGTCGTCAACCTCGCGGGCGCAACCATATTCAAGCGCTGGACTGCGGTCTATAAAAAGCAAATTTACGACAGCCGTGTATTAACCACCCGCAATCTGGTCGCGGCACTTTCGCCGCAAAAAGACATCACGTTTTGCAGCGCTTCCGGCGCCGGATATTACGGCGACCGGGGGGATGATCTTTTGACGGAGGACGAAGGGCCCGGTGATGATTTTTTGGCGGAGGTATCCGTGGATTGGGAGAAGGCGGCGTTGCAGGCTGCGGATAAGGGCATACGGGTTGCCCTCATGCGCTTTGGGGTCGTCCTGGGTCGCGACGGCGGCGCCTTGGCTAAAATGATTCCGGCCTTTAAATGGTTTGTCGGCGGTTCCATGGGCAGTGGTAAACAGTGGTTTCCCTGGATCCATTTGGACGACCTGTTGGCAGCCGTGCGGTTTATCCTGGCCAATGAACAGATCAAAGGACCGCTTAACTTTTGCGGACCCAATCCGATTCAATACCGAGATCTGGCCTGTGCTCTGGGTGAGGTTTTGAAGCGTCCGTCTGCAATGCCGGCGCCCGCTTTTATGATTCGGCTCGTCCTGGGTGAATTCGGCAATGTTTTTTTGGCCAGTCAGCGCACCCTTCCCGCAAAATTATTGGGCCACGGCTTTTCGTTTCGGTATCCGGAGATTAAAGATGCAATTCGAGCGGTTGCGGGGGAAGGATAAAATCGAAGATATGACAGATTATGAAGTCGATGAAACCGGACAGCAGTTTATGATTCGGCTGTACGAGCAGACTCGCGGTGATTCATCGGTACAGGTTTCGATGTACGACATCGGCGGGCTTTTGGGTTTGGGGCGAGAGGCCGCCTCAAAGGTTGCCGAGTCTCTGATGGGATCACAGCTGGTGGAAATTCGAACCCTTTCCGGAGGCATCGGTATCAGCACAACCGGGTTGGAAATGGTTCAAAATCTAATCGGCCCAATGGCCCCGGATGCCGGTGCATCCCTAAAGCTTGGTGATGAACGGGTGTTGAGTTCGGCCGGCCGCCTGGCAGTTGAACAGGTTGTCGCCGAGGTTAAAAATCAATCCGGCAGCCTAGGACTGGATTTTGACACCCTGACCGAATTGATGGCCGACTTGAAAACAATTGATGCCCAGCTTGGATCCTCACGGGCAAAAACAGCGATTGTCAGGGAGTGTTTGCGTTCCATGGCCGCTTTGGCAAAGCATCGCGCCGGCGGTGCACTCTATGGTCGACTCCGGGGCATGCTGGACGATTAGGGAGAAAATGGCAAAGAAAATTAAAAAGATATCGTTGATATCCTGGAATGTTAACGGCCTGCGGGCAGCTATCAAAAAGAAATTTTTTGACACCTTCAAACAACTGAATGCCGATATCCTTGCCTTGCAGGAAACCAAGCTTCAGGAACCGCAGCTTACCGATGAGATGAAGCACATCGCCGGATATGCGTCCCACTGGTCCTGTGCCACGGTGAAAAAGGGCTACAGCGGCGTTGGCACCTATATGCGAATTAAGGCGAAAAGCATAAAGCACGGCATCGGAGAGCCCCGCTTCGATGATGAAGGCCGCATTTTGGAGATAGACTTTGATGATTTCATTTTCTTTAACGTCTATTTTCCCAACGGACAGATGAGCGAGGAGCGGCTGCAGTATAAGCTTGATTTTTACAACGCTTTTTTTAATTATACTGACGAATATAAAAAGCAGGGCCGAAGTGTCATCATCACCGGAGATTATAACACGGCCCACAACGAGATCGATCTGAAAAACCCCAAAGCAAATGAAAACACCTCCGGCTTTCTGAGAATCGAACGCGATTGGCTCGACCGTATCACTGCCAACGGATATGTGGACACCTTTCGCCACTTTAACCCGGAGATGGAAAAATATTCGTGGTGGACCTACCGATTCAAAGCCAGAGATCGCAATATCGGATGGCGAATCGATTATTTTTTTGTGAGCCAAGACATCATTGATAAGGGCTGGATTAAAGAAACCCTCATCTACAATGATATATTCGGATCGGATCACTGTCCCATCGGATTGATGCTTGAGATCTGACCTTCATTTTCAGTCAACGTATTATCAGAAATAGGCTTCAAAGGGCCTGCTCCGGTCCATTTAAGACAAAAACCTATGAGTAGAAGCGTGACGGAACCAAAGATCGTTGCCGTATATGGCAGTCCCCGCCGCCAAGGCAATACGGCGATGCTGCTGAAAAAAGCGGTCGAAGGGGCCAATGCTGCCGGCGCACGCGTAGAAGAAATTGTGCTGCGGGATTTAAAGATGTCCCCCTGTCTGGAAATTTACGGCTGCAACAAAGCCGGCGAGTGCCGCCTGAAGGACGATTTTCAGCAAGCCCGGGATCAAATCCTGGATTGCCGGGGCTTAATGCTGGCCTCACCGGTTTTTTTCTATACGGTCAGCGCACATACCAAAATCCTTATGGACCGGTTCCAGTCGCTGTGGGTCAAAAAATACCGGGTCGAAAAGACCAGTCACTATCCCCAAAAAACCCTCCGCAAAGGGCTTTTTATTGCGGCCGGTGCCACCCGGGGCAAAAAGCTGTTTGATGGGATGCTGCTGAGTCTGAGGTATTTTTTTGACGTTATTGATATGGAACTCTGGAAGGCACTATTGTACCGGGGTCTTGACTTTGAGGGCGACGTGTTAAAATTCCCGGAATATTTGGATGAAGCGTATCAAGCAGGAAAGGAGTTTGCCAAAGAGCTTAGCTATGAATTTAAATTTTGAACCGATTCGCCTGGATAAACAAAAAGATTACCTGCAGCGGTTGGGTTTATGCCCCCAGGTTTCCTCCGATTACAGCTTTTTGAATCTGTGGGCCTGGGCTGAAGATTACGGGCTGTGCTGGGCCTGGGACGAGCAGCTGGTTTGGATCAAGCAAACGCATCCGGAGATGTTCCTATGGGCGCCGGTGGGGTCCTGGGATCTAATCGACTGGCAGAAACGATATGATGCCGGCGCCGACGGTGATATGGTGTTCAATCGTATTCCCCAAAAGCTGGCCGAGCTCTGGCGTTCCCAGCTGGGCGATCGCGTTCAGATGGTGGAAGAAAGAGGCCACTGGGATTACCTTTATGCGGTTGCGGATCTCATTGAACTCAAAGGCAACCGCTTCCATAAAAAGAAGAACCTGCTCAGTCAGTTTCTGAAAAAATATGACTACACGTATGTGCCGTTCGGCCCCGAGTTAATCGAACAGGCCATGAACATGCAGGAGGATTGGTGCACGTGGCGGGATTGTGAATCCAATGAAGTCCTTTCTGCCGAAAATAAAGCCATTTACAGGATACTCAAAGATTGGCGGCAATTAGAGGGAACCATGGGGGGCGCCATTATGGTCGATGACCGCATGGTGGCCTACACGGTTGCCGACGCTTTGACGAAAGATACGGTCGTTATCCATTTTGAAAAGGGCGACACTCAATACAAGGGGGTTTATCAGGCCATCAACCAGATGTTTCTGGCGCATTCGATCCAAAACTTTGCGCTGGTTAACCGGGAGCAGGATCTCAACGACGAGGGGCTGCGCAAGGCCAAACTTTCCTACCATCCGGTGGAATTCCTTGTCAAATATCGCATCACATTGCCGGGGTCGTTCTGAGCGGCGCTGATTTAAAAAACAAATTGCCGGCAGGCGAAATCAAACCTTCGGTTTCGCCTGCCGTCTTTTTACCAAGCCGGTTCCGGTCTTCCTTTTACGCAATTGCCGATTCGTTGTTAGGGGGGGCTGCTTGTGACTCGGCAAGTGGCGACGCTTGCAAGCGGCGGACCGCAACTTTTAATGTCTTCTTATCGTCCGTGAGTATTCGAGGTCCTTGTCGGATTCCAAAGGTGCGCCGGATTTTAGCTGTTGAATTTTCTGCCTAACCGTTTCCATCTCGGCTTCAATGGTCTGCCCGGCGGCGCGATGTTGGGCGATTTGTTTCTGCTCAATTTTATGCCGGGATTCAAGTACCTTCAACTGCTGCTCGCATTCTCTGATCGACTCCTGTTTGAGTTGGGTGTTTATACGATCCATCAGATGCGAGTGTTTGCCTTCCAGATCGGTCAGGAAATACCAGGTCTTGGTTTTGTAACTGTACCAGGCCTCGCCGGAGACATGTTTGCCTTTTAAGCGGATGCCGGCCTTCCAGATTTTGAAATCCCCTTCCTGTTTGGGGACGCCGTGGATGCGTGCCTGTCGGCGCCGGCCATCTTCACATTGGACCATCTGTCTTTCCATTGGAATTCTCCCATCGATTTTAAAACCGTGCCCGTACTGCGAGCCCGTGGATTGGGTTTCCACCCAATCATCTCATATGGGTGCAACAAGCCGGGTGCACCAGGATCTTCAGGCAATCGGCTCGGGTTCTGCGGGCACTGATTTGCTGCCGCCGTTTTTCAGCTCGCCCATGGCTTTGGTTAATTCCATTAAAACGCCAAGTCCTTTTCTGGCCTGCTTGCCGGACAGGGCGCTCAACAGGCCGAACGGACCCACCGCTTTGGCGTTGGCCAAGTCAATTTTTGACGGGAGTCCGGAAAGTTTTTCCAAAAATTCGGCTGTGGTCGGATCACTCAGCTTTTTGGCAAGACCCAGTGCGACCACCGCCCCATCGCCAATTTGATCGATATCTTCCGGACTGTATGCCGCTGCGATCTTGGCACGGACATCCAGCATGGCGGTGATGACCCTCAGCACGCCGCGTTGTTCCAGGTCGTCCAGATAATTGATAATCTGCGGTACGGCGGATTTGAGCAGGGGTTCAATGGTGGTGACAAAGTCCACGATATTTTCCAGCTGATCCAGGGCGAATACGATATCCTTGACGCTGCGCAAAGACCGTTTTAGCAAAGTCATCAGATCTTCCAGCTGGAAGCTGGATTCCACGTCTTCCAGTTCGCGGATTAAAAGACGGAACGCCTGGCCGCTCAGGGGGATTAAATCTTCGCGCAGTTCTTTAATGCCGCTGGCCGTTTGGGTGATCGGAGCCAGCTGAGATTCGATGCGATCGAGTCGCTCCAGAATTAATTCTTCGTTGGTCATGGCTGCCTCCTTATTCGGTTACCAGGGTGTGCCGCATTTTGCCGGCCATTGTCAATTGATCCTCCAGCGGTAGTTCAACGCCTTTGAGCATCGTGTTCCAATAGACCCATTTAAACATCATTTTACCCCAGTAGTTCAGATAGCTGTTGCCCAGCAGGCTGAAGGGACCGATACCCGGAAAAGGGAATTTTCCCGGCAGGGGTTCATATTCGTAGTTGAAGTCGATTAAAAAGGCCTTTTCGTAGCCCGAACAGATAAAGCAGGTGGCGTGCCCGTCAAAGGTTCCCTTGGGTTGCTGATTGTCAATTTCACGGATGATGTTTTCAACCACCGTTTCCGACTCGTAGTGCGCGACCGCGCCGGCTTTGGATGCCGGCACGTTGGTGGCATCGCCGATGACATAGATATTGTCAGCATTTTTGGCTCTCAGGGTGAAATGATCGGTCGCAACAAACCGCAGAGGATCCTCCAGGCCGGTGCCTTCGAGGAATTTGGCGCCGAAATTAGGCGGGATGGCCACCAGTAAATCATAATCCACCTTATCCCCCTTATGGGATTCGATGGTTTGCTCCTCGGCGTTGACCCGGGCGATATCAAAGTTGGGGGTTACTTTAATATTTTTTTGAATGGCGATATCACCCAGAATGCTCGAAGCGATCGGCTTGGAGAACGCCCCGGCCATGGGGGTGACCAATTCGATTTCAACGTCCTTGCGGACGCCCTTGATGTCGAAAAACCAGTCGGCCATGAATATAAACTCCAGAGGCGCGACCGGGCATTTATAGGGCAACTCGGCAATATTGATTACCACCCGGCCCTTATCGAAATATTTCATTTTTTCGCGCAGCGCAACGGCACCCTTGAGAGTATAAAAATCGTGAATGTTCTTGCCGTAACCGTCTAGCATGCCTTCGACTTCTTCCGGTACAATCGTGCAACCGCTGGCGATGATCAGCCAGTCATAGTCATATTTGCTCTTTTTGCCTTCCACCGTGCGGCCGTCTTTATCCAGGCCGATGACTTCATCGAATACGAAATTCACACCCGCGGGAATAAATTCCCGTTTGGGCTTCTGGCAATCTTCAGGTGTGTAGATATTGAAGGGTATGAACAACCATCCGGGCTGGTAATGGTGAATTTCATCGTTGTCGATGATGGTGATATCCCACTGTTTGGGGCTCAATTTTTTGCGTAAATTGTTGGCCACCATCGTTCCGCCGGCACCTGAGCCTAGAATGATAATTTTTTTCATAGCATCCTCCTTATAATCTTAGAGTTATATCCTGATGACATGGAAAATCGGTTCCTGATTGATTGGCATTCCACCGTTTTCCCTTTCAATTGCGCGCGAAATTTTTAGTTTTAATCAAAGAGTCAGCCTCATGCGGCGGCTGAAATCATAGACATCATAGCCTCAGGTAGCGTTGGAATCATCGGAATCTATCAGATCCGCGATGGTTGTGGCATCGAGCTTTTCGAAAAGAACACGGGTGGCGTCCTGCCAGGCCAGTCGCACCTGACAGTCCTCTGACATCGAGCATTTTTCGGGGCAGCTGATACATTCAACCAGATCACTTTGCCCTTCAAACAACCGCACGATTTGACCCAAGCTGATCTCTTCCGGCTTTTTGGCCAACAGATGTCCGCCTTTGGGTCCTCTGACACTGGTGACAATTTCGGCTTGTTTGAGCGGCCGGATCAGCTGTTCGAGATATTTTACGGAGATGTCCTGCCTTTTGGAGATTTCACCAATCTGGATCGGGCCTTGATCCGTGTGTCGGGCGAGATCCACCAGGATTCTTGTGCCGTAGCGACTCCGAGTAGATAGTTTCATTGAACCCCGCTTTATCAGACTTTTATATTCTATATCAATTAAGTCGGAAATATACTCAAACCGAGCTTCTGTCAAGAAAAAAATCGCTCGCTAAATTAAGATCAAAGATCAGGGTCTGTTTTTGAATGGTCGACATATATTTTCCCCGCCTGTCTAAATAAACAGGCCTGACTCAACGCTTCCCATCTTCCGACGGCTTCAATTGAAATGAACGGACTCGGTTTGATCGATCAGCGGCCGAGGTGAATTGACATGGCCGTATTTCAGGTTATTTTGGGTCTATGACGGGCACTCAAGACGCCCCGCTTGATTTTTCTAGCTGGAATTCAACTTGGATCAATAAACGTGCCCTTCAACAGATGTTTAAATCTGTGAAAGGAGCTATTCATGGACGCTAAAAATTACTGCCGGTCGATTGAAGCCGATCTTTACGGCTGGAAAGCCAAAATGTACGACATGGTGCGTAAAGTGGATAAGTTAAGGCGGTCGGATAAGGAAAAGGTGATCTCCCAGGTGGAACAGCTTCACAAGCATATTGAAGATATGGAAAACCTGATTAACCAACTTCAGACCGAATGTCCGGTTGAGTTCGGATCCGAAAAAAAACAAATTGAAGAAACGACAGCCGGAATGAAGAAAAAATACGAAGATGCCATGTCTGCCGTTCTTCAATTCTGACCCCGAACCCATTAGATGATTGCGAGGTTTTCCGATCGATTGGTCGAACCAAAGCAGAGCCCGGCAGGGCTCTGCTTTGCTGCTTGAATTTTGACAACTTTTGGTTTGTGACTTAGCTTAAGGCATTAAATTTTAGGGTAAACATTTCAGATACCGTTGCGCCCGATTTTCACCCAAGGGCATTCAAGGATACCGTATTCATATGGTCGAAAAGGTAAAAAAAGAAGAGTCCTGTAAAATCGACTTGAACTCTCTGGCTCGGATCAGGAGCCGGCTGCCCAGGATTGCAGAAGAGATTATTGACAGTTGCAACGACCGGCAATGCTACACCCATGTGGATTACGAACCGATACCATCCCGAGAAAGCGTTATCGAGATTATAAACCGTCTTAGAGAAATACTTTTTCCCGGCTACTTCAACAGGGGAAAGCTCGACCCGGTGAACTTACGATACAGCATGGGTGAATCCGCCGCCAACCTTTTTGACATATTGTCGGATCAAATCGGCCGCAGCATTCGTCATGACTGCTTTCGCTACGATCAGAATTGCAGCGATTGTGATGAACAGGGCCATTTGATCGCCCTGAGGCTATTAGAACAGATCCCGAATATTCGAAAGACCCTGGCCACGGATGTGCAGGCCGCCTATGAAGGCGATCCCGCGGCCAAAAGTTATGATGAAATTATCTTCAGCTACCCGGGTATTTTTGCCATTACCGTTTACCGGGTGGCCCATAAGCTCTTTGAATACGGGGTGCCCCTGCTTCCCCGGATCATGACCGAGTATGCCCACAGTGTCACCGGGATCGATATCCATCCCGGGGCCGAGATCGATGAAAGCTTCGTGATTGATCACGGGACCGGCGTAGTCATTGGAGAAACAACAAATATCGGGCAGAATGTCCGTATCTATCAGGGCGTGACCCTAGGAGCGCTCTCCATACCAAAAGATTCGGCGGATCAATATCGAGGCAAGAAACGTCACCCGACCATCCAGGATGATGTTATAATTTATTCCGGTGCCACGATCCTGGGGGGCGATACGGTCATCGGGGCCCGTTCGGTCATCGGAGGCAACGTGTGGCTGACGGAATCCGTTCCCGCGGATACGACCGTCGTCATGGAAACTCCGAGTCTGGTTTACAAATCTAAAAAGGAATCTTCCTTTAAACGCACACTGGACCCGGCTGCATAGCCAACGGGTTTGCCCGTCGGTTATGGATATGGATACCATTGCTGATTTCTATTTTGCATGTCAACTTTCAGAGGAGGCCAACTATGAGATACCATTCCATCATCAGCAGCACCATTGGTTCAACGCCGCTGGTTCAGCTCAACCGAATGGCCGAGGATATTGACGCCAGAATATTTGCCAAGCTCGAGTTTTTCAACCCACTGGGCAGCGTTAAAGACCGGATTGCCGCGTCGATGATTGAAGCGGCCGAAATCGACGGGCTGCTTGGCGCCAATACCCTGGTGGTGGAGCCCACTAGCGGAAACACCGGAATTGCGCTGGCTTTTATCTGTGCCGCGAAAAATTACCGTATTTGCCTGACCATGCCGGATACCATGAGCCAGGAAAGGCGCAGCCTGCTCAAGCATCTTGGGGCCGAGCTGGTATTGACGCCCGGCGCCGAAGGCATGGGGGGCGCTATCGCCAAAGCCAAGGAAATTCTGGAATCGGAGAAAAGTGCGTGGATGCCGAACCAGTTTGCCAATCCGGCCAATCCAAAAGTTCACCGGGAAACAACGGCTGAAGAAATCTGGCGCGACACCGAGGGCAAGATTGATATTCTGGTGGCTGGTGTGGGCACCGGCGGAACCATTACCGGTGTGGCCCAGCTTATCAAAACCAGAAAGCCGTCTTTTAAAGCCATTGCCGTGGAACCGGCCGATTCTCCGGTCCTTTCCGGCGGTCGGAAGGGACCGCACAAAATCCAAGGCATCGGCGCCGGCTTCATCCCCGAGGTGCTGGATCAATCCCTTCTCGACGAAGTGGTGACGGTAACCAACGATGATGCATTTGAAACTGCACGCAACGCCGCCAAGCTGGAAGGAATTCTTTGCGGCATCTCTTCCGGAGCTGCCATCTGGGCTGCCCTGGAAGTTGCCAGGCGTCCGGAATCGGCCGGCAAAAACATCGTGACCATTATACCCAGCACTGGGGAACGCTATATCAGCACGGAGCTTTTCAAGGCCGATTAGTAAATTTCAATCCATATTACAATCTACTTTATCTTCATCTGCAAGGCTGCATAGCGTGAATTGCTCTTCAGCAAATCCGCATGGCTTCCCTGGGCGGCGACCCGGCCCCGATCGAGCATTACGATGTGATCCATCCAATTTAAATCAACCAGACGGTGGGTAATCAGCAGAAGGGTTCGTTTTGCGGTTTGTTTTTTCAGGGCCCGCATCATTTTGCGTTCCGTAACCGGGTCCAGGCCTTCAGTCGGTTCATCCAGCACCCATAAAGGGGCATCGTACAGTATCGCCCGGGCGACGGCCAATCGCCTTGCCTGCCCCCCGGATAGAAGTTGGCCGGCTTCTCCGATCCAGGTTTCCAAGCCGTCCGGCAATCCCTTTACAAAATCGAGCATTTGGGCTCCATCCAGTGCTGCCAGGAGATCGGCGTCGCTTGCCCGGGGACGGGCCATTAAGAGGTTTTCGCGCAGCGTGGCGTTAAACATGTGCGGCTGCTGAGATACGACGACAATGTACCGGCGCAAATCCGGTTCACTGAAATTGCGAATATCTTCATCACCCAGGCGAATATGGCCGCAGGTGGGATTCCAGAACCGAACCAGCAGTTGAACCAAGGTCGATTTTCCCGAACCGGTCTCGCCGATCACGGCCGTGCGTCCGCCGGCAGGAATCTGGAAATCAACCGCATCTAAAGCCCACGGCGCTGTTTTGTGGTAACGAAAACCGACCTTGGCAAACGTTACCCCGAAGGGCGGGATGACGGGATGCGAGTGTTCGGGAAAAATCACTTCAGGTCGGCCATGTGCGATTTCCAGCAGCCGCCGGCCGGCCTCCCGTGTCCGCCCGAAATACTGGTAGGCGGCCGGCAGGGGCCAGACGGCCTCAAAGGATGCCAGCACGGCCAAGGCCAACAGCGCCAGGTTGACCCCCTCCATTAAATCGCGATTGACCAGGTTGATCGCCAGATAAAGTGCCTCTAGGACGGCAAAACCGCAAAGCAGCGTAATCAACGCCGTCGACAGCCCCCGGACATGGCTCATACGCAGCTGGCTTTTCAGCAGCGCCGAACTGCTTTGCCTGATATCTTCAAGGTGCCGCTGATGTCCGCCGAAAACCAACAGCTCCGGCAGGCCCTGCAACCCATCCACAATGCGGATGCGCAAGTCGGCCAGACAGCGGGCTAATTCACGCCCGCCGGATTCCCCCAAGCGCCACGCAGCCGCCGAGACACCCACGCCGGCGATCAGCAGAAACAAGGCCGTCGAAAGACCGATGAGTCCATCGAAAGTCCAAAGAAAACCCACCACCAAAACCGACATGATCAGGGCAATCACACTAGGTGATAAAACTCTTAAGTAGAGGTTGTCGAGCGCATCGATGTCCGCCACAATCCGGTTTAGGATGTCCGCGCTGCGAATCGTCATCAGGCGTGCCGGTGCCAAAGGCTCCAGGTGGATGTAAAACCAACTCCGCAGGCTTTGCAGAATTCTGAAGGTGGCATCATGGGTAACGATGCGCTCGGCATAGCGCGTCAGGGTGCGCCCCACGGCAAACAACCGGACCCCGATGCTTGGATAAAAAAAATTAAAAAGTTGAGCGCTTGCCGCCGTCAAACCGGCATAAGCAGCGGCCGATATAAACCAGCCGGATAATGCCAATAGGCCCACTGCCGAGACCAGTGCCAGCAGTCCCATTCCGGTGCCCAGAATCATCCATTTCAAATGCCGGCGGAATAATCTGATAAAAGGAGACAGTTCCTGCCAACCTGCAAACACGGTTTTCACCTCCATGGTATAGAATTGAATATTATCGATTGAAAATTGAGGATTTATGGAATTCTGTCAATTTTATTTTCACCTGCCTCATGATGGAAGCAATAGCAACCAATAAAAAGACAGAATTCCTCAATTATTCAATCTTCAATTTTTGTTCTGCCAGTCCGTGAAATACCCCACCGGCGACCATCAGCTCGGCATACGTTCCCTGTTCGACAATCTTGCCGTTTTTCAAAACCAGGATTCGATCGGTCCGGCTGATGTTGTTGAGTCGGTGGGTCAGCATCAGCAGCGTTCGGCCGGCCGCAAGCGCCTTCAAAGCCTCGATGACCAAGGCTTCATTTTCCGCGTCCAGACCGGCGGTCGGTTCATCCAGCAATAAAATCGGTGCATCCTTCAAAAAGGCCCGTGCCAAAGCCACCCGTTGGGCCTGGCCGCGGGAAAGCCCCAGACCTCGTTCACCGACAACCGTCTCCAGTCCTGCGGGCAGATGCCTGCAAAAGTCCAGCACGCCGGCGTTGCGTGCCGCCTCTTCGATGGTGTCATCGGACGCGTCCGGCCGTCCCAGCCGTATATTTTCCCTGATGGTGCCATAGAACAACACCGGCTGTTGACCGATCCAGGCAATTTGACTGCGCCAGCTGGCGGGTGTCAGGGTGGTTAAAGGGGTTTGGTTGATCAGGATGCGCCCTTTGTCAGGCTTTAAAAATCCCAGCAACAGGTTGAGGGTTGTGGTTTTACCGGCTCCGCTGGCGCCGATCATCACCACCCGTTCCCCGGAGCGGATAACAAAATTAGCCCCCCGCAAGGCGGGACGACGGCCGCCGTCAAATGCCAGGTGCACATCCTGAAATTCAATCATAAAAGCATCGCTTGGGGTCCAGGCCGTTGAGCCGCTGATTTTGTTCGGCAGAGGGACGGCTAATATTTTTAATATTTCTTCGGCGGCACCCACCGCTGCGGCACGGGCGTGATAATGGGTTCCCAGTTCCTTGAGCGGCAGATAAAAATCCGGTGCCAGCAAGAGAATAAAGAAGCCGCCGGCAAACTCCAGTGGTTTGCCGTAAAACCCGAAGGAAAAATACCCCAGATAACTCATCCCTAAATAAACCGCCACCAGGGCGATCGAGATGGAGCTGAAGAACTCAAGGACCGCCGAGGATAAAAATGCCACCCGCAAGACTTCCATGGTCCGCCGGCGATAATTGTTTGAGACCGCTGCAATGTTACTTTCGGCGCCCTTGCTTTGGTAAAATAATTTCAGCGTGGTCAGGCCCTGCAAAATGTCAAGGAAATAGGCGCTCATGCGCGCCAGGGACTGGAAGTGGCGTTGGCTGATGCTTTCAGCTCCCATGCCCACCAAAATCATGAACACTGGTATTAGCGGGGCGGTTGCCAGAAGAAGTCCTCCGGCCGCCCAGCTGTACGGAAACACAAATGCAAGGATAGCAGCGGGAATCATCACGGCCAAAGCCAGCTGGGGCAGATAAAAGGCATAAAAATCGTGCAATCCTTCGACGTTTTCAATGATCGTGCCGGCCAGTGCGCCGGTGCTTTGCCGGCTGGTAAAGGATGGGCCCAGTGAAACGATGTGCGCTGCCAGTTCCTGCCGGATTTCATGCCGGATCCGGGCCCCGGCGCAAAAGCCGGATAATTCCCGGGCCCAGCCTAAGGCGGCCCGCAAAATGACGATGCCCGCCAGCACGGCAAAAAACGGCCACAACTGTTCAACCGGGCGCCGCTGCATGAAGGCCGCATGGACAAGCTGGGATAGAAACCGGGCCTGGGCGATCAGCAAAAGGCCGCTGCTCAGACCCAATCCGACGGCGGCGATGATCCAGAAGCGAGCGGTGGCGGTCCGCTTGAACAACCAGCGCCGAGCCTTTGGGTTGGATGGTTTGGGGACAGGCTGCATGTGAAATCCGTTTGACAAATATCCGCTAAATGTAATAAGTGCTTAACTCATACCTCGCGGGCTGATGAAATTTTGCCGCCCATTGGCTTGAATGTTGAACTCGCGCAGGATCGTGTTTTTTATTTTCAGACTTCAATTTTAACTCTTACCTTAAAACGCCGCCTGCGTTCAAGTTTAAACCCGATCGTAAGCTTCTTTGGTAATCCAAAACGATCAAGGAGCAGACTTATGCTACCCACTGAAGGATTTGTCGATCTGTCCCGCTGGCAATTTGCCTTGACGACCATGTATCATTTTATTTTTGTCCCGCTGACCCTTGGTTTGTCTTGGATATTGTTCATTATGGAGTCGGTCTATGTCATGACCGGCAGACAGATCTATAAGGACATGACCCGCTTTTGGGGTAAACTGTTCGGCATCAATTTCGCGTTGGGGGTGACCACCGGAATTACCATGGAATTTCAGTTCGGCACCAACTGGGCCTATTATTCCCATTATGTCGGCGATATATTCGGGGCGCCGCTGGCCATCGAGGGACTGATGGCTTTTTTTCTGGAGTCTACTTTTGTGGGACTGTTTTTTTTCGGCTGGGATCGCCTCAGCAAACGGGCCCATTTAGCGGTCACTTTCCTGGTGGCGCTGGGCGCCAATCTTTCGGCCCTGTGGATTCTGGTGGCCAACGCCTGGATGCAGAATCCGGTTGGTGCACAGTTTAATTTCGCAACCATGCGCATGGAGCTGGCCAGTTTTAAAGAGCTTTTCTTCAACCCGGTTGCCCAGGTAAAATTTGTTCATACCGTGGGTGCCGGCTATGTTGCGGCCTCCATATTCGTGCTGGCGGTCAGCTCATATTATTTGTTGAAAGGCAGGGATTCGGCCTTTGCCCGGCGATCCTTTGCAGTCGCGGCCGGCTTCGGTCTGGCATCGATCCTCTCTGTCATTGTTCTGGGGGATGAAACCGGCTATGTGGTCGGTCAAGTTCAGAAGGTCAAGCTGGCCGCCATGGAGGCCGAATGGAAGACCGAGCCGCCGCCGAGTGATTTCACCCTGTTCGGCTTTCCAGATCAGGAAGCGCAGAAAACCCTCGCTGAAATTAGAATCCCCTGGGTTGGAGGAATCATCACGACCCGGTCGATTGATACACCGGTGCCGGGGGTGAAAGATTTAATTGCGGCAAACGAGCAACGTATTCGCAGCGGAATGATTGCTTATGATATGCTTGGAAAACTGCGCGATGGCGATCAATCGGAACAAAACAAACTGCTGTTCAACCAAAACAAGATGAATTTGGGATACGGTTTGCTTTTAAAACACTATACGCCCGGGGTGGTGGATGCCTCCGATCAACAGATCAAGCAGGCCGCACGGGAGACTATCCCCAACGTGGCCGCCATGTTCTGGTCGTTTCGCATCATGGTGGGATTGGGTTTCTATATGCTGGCTCTGATTGCAACCAGCTTTTACTTTTGTGCCACCCGCGCGTTCGATCAAAAACAATGGCTTTTAAAAACCTTGTTTTACAGCCTGCCGGTTCCTTGGATTGCCATAGAACTGGGCTGGTTTGTGTCGGAATACGGACGCCAGCCTTGGACTATCGGCGAGGTCCTGCCCACCTTCCTTTCGGCATCGAGCCTGACGTCCGCGGATATTATCGGCTCCCTTATCGCGGTGATCGCACTTTACACGGTTTTTCTGATCGTTGAAATGTATCTGATGACCAAATTCGTCCGCATCGGTCCCAGCAGTTTGTATACCGGGAGGTATTATTTTGAGCAGGAAAAGATAACCTAAACCTGCCACGGTATTTAAAAATTATTAAACTCGAAATTCGTGCTTCGAATTTTGATAGGCGGGTTAGAACCTATTAATAGATTAATCAAACAGTTTGGTAACATCTCATTCTTCCTGGAGAGTTGAAAAATGTTATTCGACTACCTTACTTTGAAAATCATCTGGTGGGTGTTTGTGGGTGTCTTGCTGATCGGCTTTGCCGTAATGGGCGGGTTTGATCTCGGGGTGGGTACGCTTTTGCCGTTTGTTGCCCGCACCGACGAACAAAGACGCGTGCTGCTCAATGCCGTCGGACCGACCTGGGAAGGCAACCAGGTCTGGTTAATCACCGCCGGCGGCGCGCTTTTTGCCGCCTGGCCGCTGGTTTATGCGGCGGCTTTTTCCGGATTTTACTGGGCCATGCTGCTGGTGTTGTTTGCGCTCTTTTTCCGTCCGGTCGGCTTTGAATACCGCAGCAAAATTGCAGATCCCCGCTGGCGTAGCGCCTGGGACTGGGGTTTGTTCGTCGGCGGGTTCGTTCCGGCGCTGGTCTTCGGCGTGGCTTTCGGAAATTTGCTTCAGGGGGTGCCCTTTCACTACGATGACTTCTTAAGGCCCTATTATACCGGCAGCTTCTGGGGTCTGCTGAATCCATTTGCGCTGCTGGCCGGGATTGTAAGTGTCACCATGCTCATTATGCACGGGGCTGTTTACCTTCAAATGCGCACCGAAGGTGAAATCAATGCCCGCGTCCGCAAGGTGGTCCGGATTTTCAGTATCGCATTCATGGTTGCTTTTGCCCTGGCCGGAATCTGGCAGGCGTTCGGCATTGACGGTTATCGGATCGTGTCCATGCCGGATCCCGGAGCCGCTCTCAGCCCGCTGGCCAAAAAAGTGGAGGTTTCTGCCGGCGCCTGGATGCAAAACTATTCCACATGCGGCTACACGGTACTGGCACCGATCTTGGCCTTTGCCGGTGGAATTCTGGCCCTTTTGCTGTCCGGTGCCCATCGGCCCGGATTGGCTTTTGTCGGCAGCGCCGCCGCGCTGGCTGGCGTGATCCTGACGGCCGGTTTCGCCATGTTTCCTTTTGTCATCCCTTCAAGCACGGACCCCAACGGCAGCCTGACGGTTTATGACGCCGTATCCAGTCATCGCACATTGAATCTGATGTTTCTCGCGGTGGTTGTATTTCTGCCCATCGTCCTGGCATACACCAGTTGGGTGTACCGTGTGATGCGGGGCAAGGTAACCGAAGAGGGGGTCAAAAAGGAAACGCATACGGCGTATTAGGATTGAAAGCTTGAAGGCTGGAAAGCCAGGAAGCTGGGATGCCCAAACTGCAAAAAATACACGGGCATGGCGCCATTCAGGCTCTGAGCCTCCGAGTTTTCCAGCATCCAAGCTGCTTATTAGGCATTAAAGAGGTTATAATATGTGGTATTTTGCATGGATTTTAGGTGTTTTGCTGGCCTGTGCTTTCGGCATTATCAACGTGATGTGGATGGAATCCGAAGAGATGCTGGGGTCGGATAAACATTCCGAGGATCAAGGCCAACCATGAATTCGGATTTTACCCGACCCCTTTAAGACGGCCGATTTGATTTGCCGGTTACAGCGGCTGCACCAGCTCGATGGTTATGTTTTCGGGGCCTTTAAAAAACGCCATCATCAATCCGGCCGCCTCGGTCGGCGGTATAAAAAACTGATAGCCGCGTTGGGTTAGATCTGTGTAAGCGCTCTGAATGTCTTCCACCTGTAGTCCAATGTGGTCATAACCATAGGTGGATTGAGCCAGATTTTCCTTTATTTCTTCACCCTCGCGCGCAACCCTCAAATTAATATCAATTCCCGCGAGATTCAGGGTTGCGCCGTCTGCTGTTCCGAATTTTCGACGTTTAACCAGATTTGCGCCGATATCATCTTTCAAGAAAGCGATCATCTTTTCCAGATCCCGGCAGATCACGTGAATGTGATGCAAACGATAGCTCATTGGTACCTCCCATCTGTATTAACTTCCAATTCGTTCGTTAGTTACGGCATGCTTCTTTCTCGAATCACCTTTTGAATGGACGAAAGCCTTCTGATCCATGGGCCTGTGCGGCGGATATTTTCCGGCAATTTAGCCACGGCCGACTCGGCCTCTTGCCGGGTGGGATAAATACCATCCAGCAGCTGATACCATTGCTGGTTTTCAAAGGTGGATTCATAATAGGCAATTTTATATTGCTTCAATAATTGATTCTTCCTTATGAAATCCAGCAGCAATTCTTCGTTGTGAACTCCCATAATTTGGATTGTAAAATAGGCAGGATCTTGAGATAGCAGCCAATTTTCGCGGTGTACGGTTAGCTCTTCCTTCTTGGGATTCTCCGCCGCTGTTTCCGGGCGCTGCGCTGCGGGAGCCGCGGCGAGTGGGGTTTCGGAAATTTCCGGCGTTTTTAATTTTTCGGTCCCGGCACCCGTCAACAGGCCGGTCGGTTCCGGTTTTCCGCTGAAAACCGGTGGGGCTTTATCCGGGGGCGGGCTCGCTGCCACGGTGGTCGCGATTTTCAGCTTTTTTTGATTAGATTCCGGCGCAGCTTCTGCTGCAGGGACAAGGGCGGCTTCTTCTTTTACCGCTTCCTGCCGGTTTTCGATTTCGGTGGTCGGAAGGGCTGCGGCCCTGAGGTTGGCAGATGGCTGTCCCTGAAGGTCTTTGGGAGCTTGGTCCGTGGTTTTGTCCCCACCTACTTTTTTGCGAATTATTTTCTTGGCTAAATTTTGATTCTGCGAAATCTTTTTGCGCAAAACGGTTTTGGCAATTTTTTGATCCGGTGGTGCCGATTCCGTCGATTTTTGATTTTGAAAAAGCCAAAGGGATGCCACCAAAAGGATAATGGCACCGGCAACCATCCAGACAGCCACGCGTCGCGGAGGTGCTGAAAAGTGCTGCAACATACGTCGACCTTCCTTATTTGTTGAATATTTTTTGTTGAGCCATTGTTGCGCAAGACCGTTGACAGGCCCCGGATACCCGTGCGAAGATTGATGAATGTTTTTAACTGCTGAATCATTAAAGGGATTGCTGCCGGTATAGCCGGCGGTCGCCAGACGGTGTTGGAGATAAGCGCCGGTCTGTTTGGCCGTCATCCCGGGCAGGTTGATTTTGTTGACGGCAGTTTGGGCAGACAATTTTTCTACCATCCGCGTCACGCGGGTGTATAAATCAGAATTACCGAACAGCACCAATCTTTTGATTTTATGGGAACTGCCGGGAACCATGGCATGCTGGAGCAGAAAATCCAACTCCTTGGGGGGAATTTTGTCACAATCATCCACGATGACGACCGGGTCCTTAACGTCGCGTAATACATAGGCCGGATGCCCTTCATGCATTAACGTATCCGTCGTTCGGGGACCTGCGCTAACCGGATCTGTTTGAACGCGGACGGATTTCCATTGCGCTGCGGTGGCCGCCAGCAGGCGATTTAACAGCGTGGTCTTGCCGCTGCCCGGCTCTCCGATAACCAGGACCAGAATGTCCGCGCCTTGGACCAATCTGCGCAGCATCTTCAAGCGCTGCTCAAAAGAATCGAAGGAGAAATAAAATAGGGGGTCCGGTTCCGGTGAGAAGGGATCTTTAGTCAGACCCAGAGCACTTTTAAAACCGATGTCTTTATTTTTGACTGACACTTTTTATCTGCAATATAGGTTAGGGATTGCGACGGTCCGGATTGAAAAGTAGAATCTATACTAATTTCCCAATCTAATATGGTCAAGAAAAAAAGCATGCCGGATGAAGGTGTTAAAGCAGTTTTAAATCCCTGTCCCATCCACAACGACATAGATGATTGTATCTGCATACACGGCATTCCGCCAATTTGATCCTATTGAGCGCATTGAATATTTGAATTTTGCGTTTGTTTGTGATTTGTTAATGGGTGCTTAAAATTTCTCCGGATTGCGGAAAAATTTGGCGTTATAATCCACAGACAGATACGGGGTGACCATGACCATGTCTGACGACCTGCCTATTTTTGACGGCCACAACGACGCCCTGGGGAGCATTTATCATCCCAAAAACGGGAAAGCGCGCTCCTTTTTTAAGCGCAATGATCAGGGGCACACCGACCTGCCGCGGATGCAGGAGGGGGGATATGCCGGCGGGCTTTTCGCCATATTCGTTCCGTCAAATACCTCAAATGAAGCGTTTCCAGGGGCAGACCCCCAATCCGGCGCAGCAGCTTACGATCTGCCGCTGCCGCCAGCCGTTGATCTGGCCCATGCTCAGAAAATCACCCTCAAAGGTATGGCCGCCATGTTCCGTCTCGAGGCCCAATCCAACGGGCAGATCAAGGTGGTCCGCACCTCCGCGGAACTGGTGGCAACCATACGCCGGCAGGCCATCGCGATGGTTCTGCATTTTGAGGGCGCTGAAGCCATTGACCCCGCGCTGGATTCCCTTGAGGTTTTTTATCAGGCCGGCCTACGGTCCCTGGGGTTGGCCTGGAGCCGTCCCAATGCCTTCGCCCATGGGGTGCCCTTCAGGTTCCCGCATTCACCGGACACAGGACCGGGTTTGAGTGAGGCGGGAAGGAAATTGGTAGCGGCATGCAATCGGCTCGGTATTATTGTTGATCTGGCCCACATCAACGAAAAAGGCTTCTGGGATGCAACGGAGATCAGCAACGCGCCCCTGGTAGTAACCCATGCCGGGGTGCATGCCCTCTGTCCTTCCACCCGTAATCTAACCGATAAACAGCTGGATGCCGTCGGCCGGTCCGGCGGGGTGGTCGGCGTCAACTTTCATGTCGGCTTTCTGCGCAGAGACGGTTTGCTGATATCCGATACGCCCCTTGAGCTAATTGTGAGCCATATTGATTATATTGCCCGACGCATCGGAATTGAGCATGTCGCGTTGGGCTCTGATTTTGACGGCGCGATCATGCCGCTGGAACTCGGCGACGTGGCGGGAATGCCGAAACTGATCAAAATCCTGCGAGAGCAGGGGTTTGACAACGATGCGCTGCGCAAAATTACCCACGAAAACTGGATGCGCTTACTGCGTCAAACCTGGCAACAATAGCTGCGTCTAGTTGGATAGGCAAATCTTTTCGATTCACCGTAAACAATCAACCCAAAGGAAGCCCAATGATGTCGGATGTTAAAACTCTTTTAGCTGGTTTCGTGGACACGCATATTCATGCCGGACCTACGCTCATCGAGCGTGAATTCAACCACAGGGAACTGATACAGGAGGCGCAAAAGGGCGGGTTTGCGGCCGTGGTACTCAAGGATCACTTCATCCCGACGGTGTCGGTTGCCCGCGTCCTGCAAGATTACATCGATGATTCGGGCGTCAAGATTTTTGGCAGCCTGGCGCTCAACAATTCCGTCGGCGGCCTGAATCCCAGGGCCGTGGAAACCGCAATCCGCTTCGGCGCCAAAGTGATCTGGATGCCGACCACCTCGGCAGCCAATCATGCCCAAAAGCACCACGCCCCGGAAAATAAGTTTCCGGCCTTGGTGCATGCAGAAAAAACAGCCGATCAGCCGATCACAATTTTTGAGCCAACCGGATCTCTGTCTGCGGCAACCGAAGAAATTCTGGGCATCCTGGCCCAACACACCGAAGTGGTGCTGGCCACCGGCCACCTTGGCCGTAAAGAGGTCGACGCCCTGGTGCGCCGCGCGCGTCAGGTCGGTGTACAACGCCTGGTGGTGACCCATCCCCATTTTATGGTGGATGCCACCCTCAAGGACATGCAAACCTGGCAATCCCTGGGCGCTTATCTGGAATTTACGGCGGTGATTTCCCTGCCGAATTCTCCGCTGTATTGCCGGCCGGCGCAGGACGTGGCGGACATCATCAAGAAACTTGACCCCGCCAAAATCGTATTGTGCTCGGATTTGGGTCTCAAGAATGCCGGATGGCCGGTTGAAGGGATGGCAACGTTTCTAAGGCTGCTGTTGGAGGCCGGGCTGCCATATGACGGCTTAAAGAAAATGGTCACCACCAACCCGGCGACCCTGCTGGGGCTGTAAAAGTCGAAAATTAAGGGTGCTCGATGACGACCCTCGGCTGAATTCAGGACCCATAAATAGAACACTTCTGCACCGCCATGGCGGCTTCCTGCAGGGCTTCGGCAAAGGTCGGATGGCCGTGGATCGTGCGGGCGATGTCTTCGGACCCCGCGCCGAATTCAAGAGCCAGCACGCATTCGGCGATCATGTCGGCAGCCCGGGGGCCGATGATGTGCACGCCCAGGATCCGGTCCGTTTTTTGGTGGGCGATAACTTTGACAAAGCCTTCGGTTTCTCCCATGCAGCGTGCACGGCCGGCACCCGCAAACGGGTAAGTGCCGGTGCAATAGGGTATGTCGCGCGCTTTGACCTGCTCTTCGGTCAGGCCCACGCTGGCAACTTCGGGCCAGGTGTAGATGATCGCCGGCAGGGCGTCGTAATTCACTTCGCCGGGTTTGCCGGCGATGCATTCGACCGCGGCGATGCCTTCGGCCGACGCCTTGTGTGCCAGCATCGGTCCCGGCACCAGGTCACCGATGGCATAAATGGAGGGGATGCTGGTGCGGTAGGATGCATCCACTAAAACCTGGCCGGTGTCGGGATCTGTCTTAATCCCCAGCGCATCGATGCCCAAGCCGCGGGTCAGCGGGCGCCGACCGACGCTGATCAGCAGTGGATCACAGTTTAACGTTTCGGTCCCTTTTTTCGTTTCCAGCTTTACCGTTACGGATTTGTCGGATATTTCGGCGCCGGTCACTTGGGTCTGCATTTTAAAGTCGATGCCCTGGCGTTTGAGCACCCGCTGCAGTTTGCGTCCGATTTGCCCGTCCAGGGTGGCGGCAATCGTCGGCAGCATTTCAATGATCGTTACCTTGGCCCCGAGACGAAGCCACACCGAGCCCAACTCCAGCCCGATATAGCCGCCGCCGACAATGCCCAGATGTTTGGGAACGGATTTGAAGGTGAGCGCCTCACGGGAGCCGATGATATGGTGGCCGTCAAACGCCAGATTCGGTAAGGGGACCGGTTCACTGCCGGTGGCTAAAATAATTGCCTTGGCCTGCAAGCTGATTTGTTCTGTTTTTCCGGCACCTGCGGAATACATTGCAACTTCCACCCGATCCGGCCCGGCCAGACTGGCGGTGCCGTTTATAATGTCTATTTTGTGGCCTTCCAGCAGCTTTCTGACATTGGCGGTCAGCTCCTCGACCACCTGGTCTTTGCGGGCCATCATGGCCGCCAGATCCAGGCTGACCTTTCCGGTCTTGATGCCGTGCGCGGCAAGCTGCTCTTTGGCCAAATGATAATATTCACTGGAATCAAGCAGGGCCTTGCTGGGGATGCACCCGACATTCAGGCACACCCCTCCCAGGCGGGGTTCTTTTTCAATGCAGGCGACTTTCAGGTCGAGCTGGGCGGCACGCACTGCGGCCACATAACCGCCGGGGCCGCTGCCGATAATGACAACGTCATAGTTTTCAAATTTGGCCATTTTAGATCTCCATCATGATTCGTTCCGGATTTTCGACGCATTCCTTGATGCGCTTCAGGAAGGTAACCGCTTCCCTGCCGTCCACAATGCGATGATCGTAGCTTAGCGCCACATACATCATGGGCCGGATGACGATTTCATCGTCGATGACCACCGGGCGTTTTTCGATTTTGTGCATGCCGAGAATCGCGCTTTGGGGGAGGTTCAATATGGGGGTGCTCAACAGGGAGCCATAAACACCGCCGTTGCTGATGGTAAACGTGCCACCTTCCAGATCGGAGAGTTCCAGGCGGTTTTCATTGATCTTTTTGACATAATCCACGATGGCCTGTTCAAGCCCGGCAAAACTCAGCTGGTCCGCATGGCGAATGACCGGCACCACCAGGCCGCGTTCGGAACCGACCGCCACCCCGATATGATAATAATGATGTTCGACAACGTTTTTGCCGTCAATAAAGGCGTTGATCCGGGAAAACTCTTTGAGCGCCTCAACGCTGGCCTTGATAAAGAATGACATCATCCCCAGGTTTATCTGGTATTTTTGCTTAAAAGTTTCCTTGTACTGCCTGCGCAGGGCCATGACCCGGGTCATGTCGATTTCATTGAAGGTGGTCAGCATGGCTGTGTTTTGTTTCGCCTCCAGCAGTCGGGCGGCGATGCGCTGGCGCAGCGGGCTCATCGGTTTTTTGACTACGGGCTCGGCCTCGGGCAGGGCTGCCGGCATCCCGGCAGTAGTATCCTTTGCGGCCGCGCCCGCGGTTTGATCCGGGATGGCAGCAGATGCTGCCGCCATCCCGCTTTCCAGGAATAAAATAACATCGCCTTTGGTGAGACGACCATGGGGGCCGGTTCCCTTAATTTGGGCGGGATCCAGGTTTTTTTCGGCAACCAGCCGCCGCACAGAGGGCGCCAATGGCTGTTCTGCCTGAAACCGTTCGCTGGTTTGCGACGGAGCGCTTTCCGGTTCCGGCGATGCCGGTCGGGAAACTGCGGCGGCCGGCTCCTGCGGTGGTGTCCCCGGCACCGCCTCGGATTCTTTGGGTTCAGGGGGTTGGGCGGGTTCCGGCTCGGTCTCTTGGGCAGTTTCGGCCTTGGGCTGAGCAGGTTTTGCTGCCGCTTTGGCAACCGCCGCGGTGTCCAGCGTGCCGACGACGGCACCGATGGCGACCGTTTCCCCCTCCGGCACCTGGATCGACAGCACACCATCGGCCTCAGCCACCACCTCCAGGGTGACCTTGTCGGTCTCGATCACAAAAATGGGTTCATCTCTTTTCACCGAATCGCCATTTTTTTTAAACCACTGAGCCAGCAGTGCTTCAGTCACGGATTCACCCACACTGGGGATCTTTATTTCTATGAGCATACATACTCCTTAATAGTTTCTTAGGCTTTTAAAGCCGATAATCTGATAATCTCTATTCGAAACTTGAGGTGTAATATGAGCGGCTCTAACTTACCGTCGCCTGCTCTTTGCGGCCCGGAGCCGGCCCGACTGCTTTCTCGATAATCAGATTCTGCTCCTGCCGGTAGATTGCTGGAAAACCGGTGGCCGGGCTGGCGGCGGGATTGCGGCCGATATATCTCAGGGTGTGTCGCGAAAGCCCCTCGAGCCGGGGCTTGATGAATTGCCATGCGCCCATATTCCGGGGTTCTTCCTGGACCCAGTACCAGTGCTTTATCGCTGAATATTTGGCGACCAGCGTTTTGAGCTGTTCCTGCGCAAACGGATAAAACTGTTCGACCCGCACCATAACGATGTCGGTGACGCCCAGCTCTTTGCGCCGGGCACTCAGGTCATAATAGAGCTTTCCACTGCAAAACAGGATTTTTTTCGGTTCGACAACTTGACCCGGATCATCCAATACGGTCTGAAAAGACCCCATACTGAGTTCATCAAGGGTGGACACAGCGGCAGGGTGGCGCAAGAGACTTTTAGGCGTCATGACGACCAGCGGTTTGCGAAGTCTGCTTTTTACCTGACGCCGCAGCAGGTGAAAATACTGGCCGGGAGTCGTAGGATAACAAACCTGGATATTGTCGCCGGCGCACAATTGCAGAAATCGCTCCAAGCGGGCGCTGGAGTGTTCGGGGCCCAAGCCTTCAAATCCATGGGGCAGCAGCATCACCAGGCCGCTCAACCGCCTCCATTTGGATTCGCCGCTGACAATAAATAAATCGATAACCGATTGCGCATTGTTGGCGAAGTCACCGAACTGGGCTTCCCAGACAACCAGTGCATTGGGCTGGGCGATGGAATAGCCGTATTCAAAGCCGAGAACCCCGGTCTCGGACAAAAGGCTGTCATAGACATAAAACGGTGCCTGGTTGTTGCCCAGAGCGTTTAAGGGGGTAAATCGGTTACCGGTAGCGGTATCCACCAGGATGCTGTGCCGCTGGCTGAAAGTGCCCCGGCCGCTGTCCTGGCCGCTGAGACGAATGCCGACGCCTTCGGCCAACAGCGAGGCAAAAGCGAAGGCTTCAGCACCGGACCAGTCAATGCCGGATCCCTGCTCCACGGCTTGCCGCCGTTTCTGCAGCAGCTGCTCCAGTTTGCGGTTTAAGCTGAAGCCCGCCGGCACGGTGCTCAGTTTGTCGGCAAGCGCTTGAAGAATTTCTTTTTTGACCCCGGTGTTGACCGGATCATGGGAGTAATCACCATGAAAGCCTTCCCAGTTCTCATAAAAGACCGCCGTGGGGTAGGGGCATTCACTGCCATGAACTCGATCATAAGCGGTGGTCAGCTGCGCAGTAATTCTCCGGTCAAGCGCTTTGATGTCTTCTTTTTGAACAACTTTTTCTTCCAGGAGTTTTTCTGCATAAACCTGATGCAGCGAGGGGCGCTGGCGAATTCGTTCGTACATGAGCGGTTGGGTGAAATAGGGCTCATCGCCTTCGTTGTGTCCATAACGGCGAAAACAAACCACGTCGATGACGACGTCTTTGCCGAATTGCCAGCGATAGTCGGCTGCCAGCCGGAACACGTGGATAACGGCTTCCGGATCTTCGCCATGCACATGAAAAATCGGTATCATCAGCATCTTGGCGACATCGGTGGAATAGCGCGTGGAACGGGCATCTTCAGGCAGCGTGGTGTAGCCGATCTGGTTGTTGATCACCAGATGAATCGTACCGCCGGTACGATACCCCTCCAACTGAGACATGTTCAACGTTTCGGCCACGACGCCCTGGCCGGCAAAGGCGGCATCGCCGTGTATCAGAAGCGGGAGCACCGTGCTGCGATGACCATCTGCGCGAATATCCTGCCGGGCTCGCGCAAATCCCTCCACCACCGGATCCACCGACTCCAGATGGCTTGGATTGTTCATCAGGAAAATCCGCGGGGTTTGGTTGCTTGTGGTGTTTACTGCGGCCAGATAACCGTTGTGATATTTCACATCACCGGCGCCGACAAGATCATCCGGATTGTAGCAGCTCTCAAACTCACTGAATATTTCCTCATAAGGCTTTTTCAAAATATGGGCCTGGACATTCAGGCGCCCGCGGTGGGCCATTCCCAGTATGATTTCCCGACAGCCTTTGGACGCTACACGCTCCATCAGGCTGTCAAGCGCCGGAATAATGGCATCACCGCCTTCAAGGGAGAAGCGCGTCACCGCCAGGTATTTCTTGTTGAGGAACTGTTCAAACAGCGAGGTCTGAAAAAGTCTTTCCAGGATCCGGCGTTTGTCCGGGATGCTTATTTGTGGCTGATTGCGGATCGGCTCCATACGTTCCAGCAGCCATTGTCTTTCGGTTGGATCCTGCAGGTGCATGAACTCCACACCGATCGAACGGCAATAGGTTTCTCGCAGAGCGTTAATGATATCGCGCAGCGGGGCTTGCCCGGAAGCAGAAAAGTGCCCGGCCGCAAATTGGTGGTCGAGGTCTTCCGGCTTAAGATTGAACGCTTGCAGGTTTAAAAGGGGGTGGTCGGTAGGGCACGCTGTCAGCGGATCCAGGCACGCCATCAGATGCCCGAGGTCGCGGTAGCGATATACAAGGGCTTGCACCCGGGCCTGGCGCTCCTGCAGGTTTTCATCCAGCGCTTTAACTGTTGTGAATTTGCCGCTGCCGGCCAGCTCAAAACCTTCGAAAAACAGGCGCCATTCCCGCGAGAGCTTTTCCGGCTCTGCCTTCCAGCGCTCATATTGAGCATCAATGTAGTCCGCATTCCAGGTTGCCGTAAGATTCATAGTCGTCATTGCTGTTTGGGTGGTATTGGGAATAATATGGAAAAGCCCTTCGGGTGTCAAATCATAATTGTTAGGCCGCCATCCGTCGGTATGCGTAATGATCTAACCGATCAGTTTAGCTTATACTATTTGTATTAAGCTGCAAATTTCAACCGGAAATATAGTTTTTGTTTGAAAATCGCTTTTGGGGATTTAACTTTATTGCACCGGCCGGTTTTACTTGACAAAAATCATC
>CAYTBC010000015.1:0-46427 GCA_964435765.1 uncultured Desulfosarcina sp. | reverse complement strand
GCCGCGAGCGTCCAGTCTGATCGGAATAGAAACTTAATGTAGTTTCATATAAGGTTCAAAGTTCAAAGGCACAGCGGCCCATCTTCCTGGCCTCCCGGCTTCTGATTCCTGCCCCTTAGCTTGCCAAATGGGGTTCAAATAAATATATTGAAAAACAATGGGGTTTGAATAAACCAAAGGCTGCCGTCTTTTGGGAGGTCAATCATGGATTTTGAACGCTATTATCTTGATCTGTTTGAAATGCTGAATGCCAGCTGCAAGAAAATTGCTTCCGGCAAATACGACAAGGCCGATTCCGATCACTTGTTTGAGCTTTCTAAAAAAGAAAGGTATCCCGGCGTTCTGAGCGAATTGGCCGAGTCCTTCGGCATGATGATGGTCAAGGTTGAGGCCAGAGAATTTCGGCTGAAGCAGATCATTGAAGAACTGGAGCAGGCCAAAACCCGTCAGCCGCAAGATTCGGACGGGTGAGCCGGAACTACCGGCGGAATATGGATACACACTCAGCCTGTCGCCGTTGGTTTTTTCTTGAGAAGCTGGGAGGGCGCTACATGTTTTCGAAAAAATGGGCCGTATGATTTCTGTATTGTTGGGCCACCTCTTTGTTGTAGACGACAAACGTGTCGCCATCGATGTCGGTAATATTTCGGTTGGGCCGGCTGAAAATATGAAACGTACGATTGATAATTTCATCAGCCGATATGATCTGCTGGTCGTAGCTCGAGATGTAATGCAAGTCGATCCGTCGTTTGTTCTTGCCCCACGCCAGGGTTCTCAGGTAATCTCGAATGTCGTCAATTTTTTCTTTCATGACCCGCAGGGGCGTGCGGTTGAAGTTTTCGGCAAAGGCCGTAAAATAGATATTGACCGGGAATATGGGCTGCATCGCCAGCATGTGGTCAAATGATTCTTCCGCATGCTTGTAGGCGGCCCCTTTTATTTTGCGGCTGACAAAACCTTCCTTCAGCTCCTGGGCGTTTATTTTGCGGGGCTCGCCGAATTTTATCGAGAGGCTGCCCTTGTTTTTGTCAATGTAAAATTCTTTTACTATATGGCCCAGGTCATTTACGTAAATCTCTCTTTTGCTCAGGCCGGATTCGTAAAGCCGGGTTAATTTGGCAAATTGCTCATCTTCTAAAACCCGCTCGTATGCTATGTTTACCGGGACGACATAGACATCGACACCGGTATCCAGGGAAGCTTCGATGTCCATTTGAAACGGGAGATGATGAAACCCGTCAATTTTGCCGGTGTAGCTTCTGCCGGTTTTGGTGCCGTCTTTTTTGAGCAGATCGAGCAGTCCCTGTTTAATGCTGGAATAGCCGGGAAACGTAACATACATCTCTTTATTTTTCACAAGCTGATAGCGATAGGCACGGGTTAAAGAGATGATATCTTTTCTGCCGACCGTCATTTCGCTGCCGTCCGGCTGCCGGACCGTCAGCGGTTCGCGGAACACCTTGAAGGCGCCGCGGGTGGATAAATACTGCGCAATGCTCATCCGCTGGTCCTTGACGAAGTCCTTGAATTCCGCGCGCACAAACTTCGGCAGCAGGTCGGTGAAAACATCGATGTCCTCGATAAACAGATTGGCGCCGCCCTCAACCAACACCTTCATGTCGTTTTCCCTGAACAGGATGCCCAGCAGGATAAAGTCCGCCTCGCTGAGGTGGTTCGGCTTGAAGGTGATGGCGCAATCCGGATTTTCTTCTCTAAAACGCTTGATCCCCTCCAGACCAATGACGCGCATGTTAAATGTGTTTCCCCGGGCCAGCTGGTAGATGACCAGTTCAAGCGGATTGATGGCCTGCCACTTATGCTCGATGAGGTGAAACATGGACTCCATTTTTTCAAATTGCTGTTTTTTCATAGTTTAAAAATTATACGGCCGGCTTTCAGATCGGCACCCGTAAAATCCTGCGATTTCATCGCCGAGCCCCTCAAGGTAATCCATTAAAGCCTCTTCGGTTTCAAAGCTCAGGGTGCCGACATGACCGCTGGTATGTCCGTCGGGCCGGCTCATAGCGGATAAAAATTCGTCGGGCAGATTGTTATATTTTTCGGCCAGCTCCTGCGAGGTAATGATCTTGCGGGCATGACCGTAAGCGTCAAAATAAACGAAGTACTTCATTGTTTTCCTAATAGATCTCCCAGACTTTTCAAATGGGCCTTTTCTTCATCCGCCATTTTAAACAGGATCGCTTTGACCTGCTGATCCTCACTTTTATCTGCATAGCGCATGTATAAATCCATTGCCTGGGCTTCAAGCATCATCGCGAAATCCAATGCGCCTGCGGCGGAGGTGAAAGCCGATCGGCTTTGCGCCAACAATTTGTCCCGGCCAAAGCCGCCTTCAGTCATCTCCAGGCTGATCCCGGCTTCAAATTCGCTCAGATCCCGGGGGTTGGGTTCAATCGTAAGGTACAGCTCATAAAGCCTTTGTTTGTGCTTGGCTTCAATTTTCGCCAAATTGGAAAGCAGCCCGACGACCTGCGCTTCCTTAACCGACTCAGCGGCGGCGGCATAGAATCCGCGCAATCCTTCCTCCAGCCCATAGCTTAAGGCGATGACCTCCAGCGGTGTTTCATCGCCCTTTAAAAGCAGCATGCCGAATTCTGCGGAGCCTGCGGCCGCGCGACCCTGCCAGGCGGCGATGCCGCCCTGCAGGTTATAAACCTGCTTGAACCCTTTGCCGGTCAGTATCTGGGCAGCAGCACGGCTGCGTCTGCCGGCCGCTCAGTAGGCAATAATCGGCTTTTGGGGATCCAGTTCCTGCAGCCGATCGTCCAGCGTCGGCAGGGGGATCAGTTTGCTGCCCGGGATGCGGGCGCTTTCGTATTCGGCAGGCTGGCGGACGTCCAGAAGCGTAAAGCTGCCTTCCGCGTTGGCGTCGATAAAAGCATGCAATTGACGCGTATCCATATCGTTGACAGGGGTGAATAAATTTCTTAAGCGCATGGCTTCGACTCCTTTATTCAATCATTTTTCCACCATTCCATTATTCCATGGGTTATCCGACGGCCAAACGTCCTCCCGCATCAGCCCGAGGCTGACACCTCCCGGCGGGAGGGGACTCGGTAGCGCCTGCTGTTTACACGGATGAAAAGGCGATCATTTTCCTGCTCCAGCATCGGTGCGATCTTAAGCAGGCCCCGTTCTGCAAATTTAATGATTTCCTGGCCCGCTTGCATATACAGGCAGTCATCTTTTATAAAAAGTTTGCGCGGTTTGAGCTGAATTTGCCGGCCGGTGTTCAGCACCAAAGTTACCGCGTCCTGTCCGATGACATCAAAAACAAACAGGGCTTGATCTTCATAGGGGAAATAAACTTTTTCGGCGAAGTTTTCATATGTCTGGTAAAGGTAGTAGCCTCGGCGGTCCCTCCTGATGCAGGTGTGAAAGTAGCGGATGATTTTTTGATGCTGAAATTTTCCATTTTGGTTGTTCCAGCATCCATCTTTATCGAGCCAGAATACGGCCTCCTCTTGCGGGATGACCCTTTCTTGGATTTTGTCTACCATTTAATTTTTCGCGGCATCCGATTCGGTTGTGTTCGGCAGCGTTGTTTCAGTTTCGTTCTGCGGCCAGGTCGGTCGACATGATTCTTCCGGCGCCGGCCGCTCCATGGCGGAGCTGACCGCCTCGGTTCCCGAGGGGTTGGTATACTCGTCGTTCATTTTCTGGATATAGGCATTGCTGTCGTCCAATACTTTTTCCAGTCTGGCGGCGGTGCGCGTGCTCCAGCCCGCCGGATGCGGCCAGAACAAACTGCGCCACCATCGGCTGCTCTTGCGAAAGGCGCGCTGGTAGTTCGGATGCAGATCGGGATCCTTAACCTCAGTCAGCAGTTTGGCGCTGACTTTTTGGGCCGCCCATTTACGGATGCTAAAATGCCCGTAGCCGGCGATGGCCAATAACACGATCAAAGTACCGTAAAAAGAGTAATCGTTCAGTGTTACCAGATTCCAGAGGGGCATTGACAGCGACAGTCCATCCCAGAAGCCGCCCCAGATGGTCAGTGCCAAAAAGGCCCCCAGCAGGACCGCCAGAATCAACCCTTCCAGCCACAGAACCTTGCGCCGCCATCTTTCCTTAAAGCGCTGCAAAAGGGGTACGACATCCTGTTTCAGCATCCGGGTGGTTTGTTCCAGCATTCCCACGATGCGGTAGGCGCGCTCAACACCGACCTGTTCGATGCGGCTGGCGATGGCTCTGGAGTCGGCTTGACGCTTGCATTCAAAGCGGGTCCGGATCTCTTCGTTTTCGAATGAAACCGCAGCGTCCTGATTGTAGATCGCGTACGAAGAACCTGCAGTCAAACCGTATTGTGCCAGTGCCCGCTGCCAGGCGGCATAGACCTCCTCCAGATTATCCTCCTTGGCGGTCACATCAATCTGATTGAGAATGTACAAAAACTTGTTTGAATCCCGCCGGTTTACCGTGGCTTTGACCAAATGCTCCAGGGTATCGCGCATGGATCCGGTTTCCGGATGTCGGGCATCAAAAAAAACCAGGACCAGATCGGACAGATCAATAATGTGATCCGTTATCCGCAGCGTGGAGGTGCGCTGATCATCGGCATCAAATCCCGGGGAATCAATGAGGATTTTGCCGCGCAGCATCTCGCTGGGGCAGGTCTTTAACTGCAGGTAGGCATCGATATGTTCACCTTGGCCATGGGCTACTTCTTCAATTGCCTGGCTGATTTTATAAAGAGGAAAGCGGGGATCGGCGTCCAGGGCCAGGCCCGGCAGCACCCGCTCTTTCTTGTCCCGTGTGTAGCAGATGACGCTGAACTTGTCATCGACCGCCTGGATGCCGACTGACTGCAGATTGTATTGAAGAAAGTAGTTGATGAAGCTTGATTTGCCGGCTGAATAGATCCCTAAAATCGAAATCAGCGGCCACCAGGGCGTGCGAGTCGCATGGGACTCTTCCCGGTTAAAAAAACCGAGTCGGCGGCTGATGCCGTCCAGTTCACGAAAATTTTGCACCACATCGGACAGGATCGGATTTTCCTGTTTCAGATGTTTTTCCAGCTGAGCCAGCCGCTGACTGATCTTGCTTTCTTTAAACATTACTCAAGCTCCAATTTCCGGTAATTTGACTGCCGTCGATCGTGTGCCATTTTTTTTGTAAAACGCTGAATCGGAGAGAACAACTGCCGAATCTAAACCGAATATACTATTTTTGCAAAAATATTAATGGTTTTCAACCTGTATTTCAAATAAAACCGAATTCGGTCTCGAATCGGAAGGGAACCGCCGGGCACAAGTGGGAATATGGGGTTAAGAGATCCAAACCGGTTAAACCGGAAAAATGCAAAATCAAGCCTCAGCCTGGATGCCAAACTTTAAAACGATCGTTTACTCGCCCATCAATTCTTTGACTGCCAGGCACAGAGTGCCCAGGGAAAGAATCAATGTCGACAAGATCAGGGCCATGTATAAAAAATTTATCACTTTTAATACCTAACCCGGACAAGCCGGAATTGAAAATTGAAGATTTATGGATGTCGCTCGGTCTTTTTTAAAATTGATTCGCCGGGGACGGGCCTTAAATATTCAATTATAACCAGGCAGCGAAAACAGCCCAATACAGTTTTTTTGCACAAAATGCACGCATTCAACTTCTAAAACTCTATGCCTAAGACTGCAAAGTAAATGCCAAACTCTTGATAGTTATATTTTTAAATTATATTCAAAGGGATAGCGCCGGAGGGCAGCGCGGGTGCTCCCCGATCGGCGCAAATTTCCGTCAATCCGCTGACAGTCTCGAAAATAGTCTGGACAGCCCTTGACCGGCATGATTAGCGCGGTGACTATTCGCTTTACAGAATCTGCAATCAACGCTATCTTCGGCTGTATGGTTCCACTCTAATGTGGGTCTGATAGCGGACTGAATTCACCCATGTTTGTATTGAAAAAGCTGATAACGCCGTTTTTAATGCCGCTGGGGATCCTGGTGGTTCTTTTCGTCGGATCCGGTATCTTCTTATTGCGCCGCAGATACAGGAAGATCGGTGCATTTAATTTGATTCTGGGGCTGATGGCCTGGATTCTATCGACCGCACCGGTTGCCAACGAACTGGCCGGCAGCCTTGAAGTGCAATTCCAGATTCCCGACTACCGGCAGGCCGATGTCATTATTCTTCTGGGTGGAGGTATTGTTGACCATGTTCCCGACCTTTCCGGCGTCGGCCAGCCGGGAGACAACGCACTTGCCAGGCTCGTTGCCGCCGTGCGGCTTCAAAAGCGATTAGGGGTGCCGATCATTGCCTCGGGCGGAAAGGGTTACGAAAATATCGGTGCCGAAGCGCCGATTCTTAAAAGGTTTCTGCTCGATCTCGGTGTGAATCAAAAGATGGTGATCATCGAGGACCGGAGCAAAGATACCCGCGAAAATGCCAAATATTCCAAAGAAATTTGCGACCGCCATGGTTTTATTCATCCGGTTGTCGTAACTTCGGCCATTCATTTGCGGCGATCTGTTTTGAATTTTAAAAAGGCCGGACTGGATGTGATCGCATTCCCGGCTTCGTACGCGGTAATGCCCAACCGGCCCTATTTCTGGCGTGATTTTCTGCCTTCCGCCGCCAACCTCTTCATTGCGACCGCAGCGCTGCACGAATATCTCGGGATAGTCTACGAGAAGCTCTTGTCTTAGCAAGGGCATCCGATCCGGGTGAAACGACTCAAGGTTTCGATCCTTGGCGGAGTCGATGGTTAAATGCCGCCATGGAATTTTTAACCTGTCTTTTTCCGGTCCAATTCTTCTCTGATGGCTACGGCGACTTTCTCCATCAGATAAGGCTTTTTGACGTAGGCGCCTGCGCCAAGTTTTTGGGCTTCCTTGACCCGATCGGATTCCGAAAATCCGCTTGCGATGATGGCCTTCTGGCCGGGGTGAAGTTCAAGGATGCGTTTATAGGTTTCCAAACCGTCGATACCCGGATGCATGATCATATCCAGTACCAGAATGTCGACCGTGTTTTGCTGCATGTACTCAACGGCATGTTCCCCGCTGTCGGCCGATTCCACCCGGTATCCCAGCTTTGTTAGAATGCCGGTGGCAATTTCCCGCTGCTCCTCGATATCATCCACCACCAGGACAGATTCTCTGTTGCCCCTGTAATCATCGATTGAAGGCCGGAATTTTTTTTGGGGCGGCGGCTGCCTGCACGTCGGCAGGTAAATATAGAATGTGGTGCCCTTGCCTTCGGTGCTCTGAACATCTATGTAGCCCTGGTGATCTTTGACAGTGCCCCACACAACCGCCATGCCTAAGCCGGTGCCGCTTCGGCCCATGGCTTTTTTGGTGTAGAAAGGTTCAAATATCCTTTCAATATCCGCGGCGGCTATTCCAATTCCGGTATCCGAGACCGTGAGTGTGACGTAGTCGCCCTCTTTAATGTCGTCATAACCTTTGATCGGTTTGTCGATGTAGCGGTTGCCGCTCGAAATGGAAACCATGCCGCCGTCCGGCATGGCCTCGGCGGCATTAGATACCAGGTTCATGATCATTTTGGACAGGTGGACCGGCGAGCCGGAAATACTTAAAAGATCCGCTTCAAGGTTGACGTCCAATTGTACACCCGGGTAATTTTGAGACAGCTTTTTGTATTCCGGGCTGATCAGGTAATCCGAAATGATATTGTTCAAATCAACAACCTCCGAAACCGATACCCCCCGGCGTGCCAGTGTCAGCAAATCCTGGACGATATTGGCTGCCCTTTCGCCTGATTTTTGGATGGCCAGGATGGAGGATCGCAAGGGGCTGTCGGCGGGCATATCCATTAAAATCAACTCAGGGTAACTCACCAGACCGGATAGTACATTGTTTAAATCGTGGGCAACACCGCCGGCCAGCGTCCCAATCGCCTCCATTTTCTGAGCCTGGCGCAACTGCTCTTCAAGTTTGGATTTTTCTTCGAGCGCCTCTTTGCTTTCGGTAATGTTGCGTACCACCGCCATAACGGTTTCTTGCGAAATTGCCACCATACGACATTCAAAATGGGCTGGTTTCCCTTTCAGAGGCAATTCATATTCGAAAACTTGAAGCTGATTGGTCGCAAGGGCTCGAGACACATTTTGGTGGTACAGTTCAGTGATGTGGGCCGGCATGACGTCGTCTATTCTTTTTCCCAGAAAGGCCCGGGGTGAGTGATACAGATCCTTTGGAGATCCGTGATAAGCCGAAAAAAAGCCCTGGCGATCGAACTCAAACATCATATCCGGCATGGCATCCAACAGTGCCCGCATTTTCCCTTCGGCCTGTTTGCGCTCCGCAATTTCGTTCTGCAATTCCCGGTTTATGACCTGCAGGGAATTTTCGCGGGCTTGAATTTCAGCCGCCATTTCTCTAATGCGCCGTGCAATGCCGGAAAGTTCGACGTGGTGGATTTCATCAAATCTGTAATCATAGTCACCTTGGGCGACCCGGTCGATCCCTTTTTGCAGAATGGTGAGTGGTTTGCCCATAAATATGCGCAATACGACTCCCGAGGTGATAAAGATCACGATCAGCGATGCCAGCAGCAACAAGATGGTCGTGTTGCGCAGCCAGTCCAGACCTTTTTCAAAAATCCCCGGCGAGAAAAACAATTCGGCATACCCGATAACCTGACCCTTGCGGACAATTTGGACGGACCGCTGAATCCGTGGCTGCAGCCCCTCCCCATCGGAAGCGCTGAACAGGGTCTTGCCGCGGGCATCTTTTATAAGGACTTCGTCGATGACGACATTTTCCAAAAAAGACATGCCGATTTTGCTGATTTGCTCATCGTCGTAGTCCCAGAGCGGGACAACCAGAACCTCGCTCAGGTTGGTTGCGAAATCGTCGGCCTTTTTTTCAAGTTCCTGCTTCAAAAAATTTGATTGCCGGTTATATACGTAGGCCAGCAAAACACCTTGAAACAATATGAGCAAAAGAATTAAGGTCAGCGCCAGTTCTTTGGAAAGCGACCGGCTTCCGGGGCGCGCTTTTTTGTAAAAAATCAATCTGGTTGCCTTATCCACAACTGCTTCCTCTGCAGACCCATTGGGTTCATGGAAGACGTGAGTCTTTGAGACTGAATTTCTTATCTGTTCTCAGTCGCTCATAGGTTCCGTCTTGCTTGATGGCGTCCAGGGTTTGCTGCCATTTGTCGACCAGGGCATCGGGGGTTTGGTTCGAAAAGGCAATATAGTTTAGAACCTTTTTAAAGGGATAAATCAGTTCCAGTTTATCGGGGTCAACACCGGCCTGCCTGGCCTGGTACGGTATATTAAAGTCAGAGCTGACCCACAGATCGATACTGCCGTCCAGAAGATGTCGAATGTTGCTGAGATTTTTATTTGTGCTGACAAGATTGCGAAACCCTTGAGCCTGCAAATACTGCTCCTTGGCATCTTTGTAGTAGGTTCCGATTCGGGGAACATCCCTGGCCTCATCAAGCGACCTGATTTTTATTCCCGAGCCATTTTTACCATAAAATCCCCAGGTCTGGGAGTAGAGCGGGCCCACCCATTTAAATAATTTTTCGCGCTGCGGCAGACGGGTGGTCGAAAACAGGGCCACATTGGGCTGGCTCAACGCCAGGGTGTAGCCCCGGGCCCACGGGACGACCTCGATGGTATCGGCCATTTCGAGGCGCTGCAATATTTCACGTACGATTTCAACCGATAATCCCTGCAGTCTTCCGTCTTCCAGATAATTGGCCGGTGGCAGATTTTCTGTGAATATTCGAAGTGTTACATTGTCGAATGTCGATGTGGTTGCGGTGGGTTGAACCCGTGGGATGCTTTCATCGGGGAGCCATTTTCTGGCAATATTTTCAAACGAACCATCCTGCTGCATAGCTGCCAGGACGGTGCGCCATTTTTCAACAATTGTTTCCGCTGTGCCGTTGGAGATCGCAATGTAAGAATCGTAATCCTTAAAAGGCAGGATCATTTCCAACTCGTCCGGGTCGATTCCGATCTGTTTGGCAACCCGTTCAACCCCCAGATTGCTAAACAACCACAAATCCACCCTGCCGGCCACCAGCTTTTTCAAATTGCTGGCCGGTGATTTGGAGCTGTCCAGATTGGTGAATCCCAGGGATTTGAGAAGCTGCTCTCTGACATCATCCTTGTAAGTGGCGATTGCTCCGACTTTTTTGGCATCTTCAAGGGTGTTGAGGTGCAGTCCCGATCCTTTTTTGGCGTAAAAACCGAAGCGCACCCTGTAAAGCGGTCCGACCCAGTGAAACAAATTTTCGCGTGCTTCGGTGCGCGCCGTTGAAAAAAGGACGACATTCGGCTGGGTCAAGGCCAGATTATATCCGCGGGCCCAGGTTAATATCCGGATGTTGTCGGGCAGATCCATGCGCCGCAGCATTTCGCGCACGATCTCCATGGAGGACCCGGCCAGTTCGCCGCGCTGGACGAAATTAAACGGCGGGTTGTTTTCGCTGATGATTGTCAGATCCTGGGCCGCAACGCCGGTGGTCAGCAAACAGGCAACCATCAGGATGCCGAGAAAAAATTTATGCCGCAACCCAACCTCCCTTCAAATCAAGTTAGGGGCTTCGCCCCAATCGGTTTCCAAATGCCCCGATCCAGCCAGATTCTGGAAAACGATATCCCGGCCGGCAAAACCGATGCCGGCAGGTCGTCAAGATCGATGTTGATTTCTTCATGTTGATACATCGGGTCCCAGGGTTCGAGAATCACCGCTCCTTCCGGCAGCGGGACCAGCCGGGGCATGATGGTCGGACCCCACTGCCGGAGTCGGGCGCCGTTTTGCAAGTCTTTTAAGCTGGTGTATTTTAAAATTTCCTGCAGGGTAACCAGGGTCGGAGGACTCAGCGGAACTTGGCCTGCCAAATTGCCCGTTAGACCTTCCCAGGGGCTCAACCACAGCCCCTGCACCGTTTCCCTGTCATCCGGCCGGCAAAATTGGCCGTCCGGCATGTCGACCAGAAAAAAGCGGGTGTCAAAACGACGTTTCATCAAGGCGGGGGTTATCCAATGGGACCACCGTGTCAGCGCCGAGAGGGCCAGACACCACCGTTCATTAACAACCAGCTTCAAAAACCAATCTTTTTCAAGTCCGGCCGCCAGCCTCAAATTGCGGGCCTGATCCCAACCGGCTGCCATCGCCGCCGGACGGTGAGCCAGAAACACACCGGCCTCTTCGAGGGTTTCGCGGACAGCGGCAGCACAATAGGCCAAGGCTTCTTCCTTGGAGAGGTCCGGGCCGAACCGCGTAAAAATATCATCGGGCGCCAGATCACAGTGGCTGCTGAAAATATCGAAATTTTTATCTTCCCGGTCGAGGGTGCCTCCGGGGAATACAAAATATCCGGCCATAAAGCCGCTTTTAAGACTGCGTTTGAGCAGGTATACCTGAAGCTGGCCGGCCTGCTCGCGGGCGAGAATGACCGTTGCGGCCGGGGTGATTCCGGGGGGATCGGCAATTTGTGGTTTCATGCCGTCTAAAATAGCAGCTCTGACACGCAGCGGTCAATTAAATAAGGATAATTGTTGACTTTGCCCTGTTTTTGGGATTATTTTTTTGGCCGCCGCGAACGAAAAAAAGAGGAGTGCAAATCTTGTTTTCAGCCAATGAACTGTTGGATATGGCAATAAAGCTGGAGAAAAACGGGGAGGCGGTTTACCGCCGCGCGATCGAAAAGGTTGCCAAGCCCGAGCTGGCTGCCTTGCTGGTATGGATGGCCGATGAGGAGGTCAGGCATGCCCGCTTCTTTTCCGATCTGAAACTCAAACTTGAAACCCGGCACGCCAACCCCATTATGGAAGAGATGGGCCGTGAGCTTTTTGACGACCTTATGGGGGATAAGAATTTCTCCCTTAAAGAAGTAGATTTTTCCGTCCTGAATACAACCCAGGAGCTGATTGGCGTTTTTATCGAATTCGAAAAGGACTCGATCATTTTTTACCAAGTGCTTGAACCTTTGGTTGAAGATGCCCTTGCCCGGGAACATTTGAAGGTGATAATTGAGGAAGAAAAAAAACACATTGAACTCCTGCGGGAATTCACAGGCCGGCCGGAAGTATTTTTGACCCTCACGCATTGACCTTTAATGTTTATCCCTATTTATTCCCGCGTTGAAAGCCCGGCCTTGCCCCTCTCCGCGATGCAAATTCTATAAAAGGGAATCCGGCCGCAGGCTGAACCCGGATTGCTTACGATGGTTGGGACCATACGTTGATCACTTGAATTTTGCCTGCCGATGATTACTGTTGGTGAAACCAATTTTCGGGTTTCATCGGGTTGATCTATTTTGGGTTGATGGCATCAAGGCGAAGGTGAGGTTAACCCTGACAAGCAGGAGATCAAGGCTATGAAGACAAAAGCATTTGCTACCAGTGGCGGCTCGTACTTTGCGTGGTTAATGGCGGTCGGCTTGCTGTTGACGTGGGGGCTTATTTTTCCGCATTACGCATCCGGTGTCGAGGCCGAAGTAATTGAGGCGCAGGCGAACGCAGCGATGAAACGCTTTTACAAGCAGGTAAAGGGCGCCCATGAGTTTGCCAGCAGTGCCAAAGGGCTGTTGATCATGCCCAGCGTCAAGAAAGCCGCCTTTATTGTCGGCGGTGAGTACGGTGAAGGCGCCCTGAGAATTAACGGTAAAACGGTGGACTACTACAACATGGTTTCTGGATCCTTTGGTTTTCAGATCGGTGCCGAAGCCAAAGACATCGTGATCGCATTCATGACCCAAGCGGCGTTGGACGGCTTCCGTGCCAGCAGGGGGTGGGAGGCCGGTGTGGACGGCAACGTTGCCCTGATTACCGTCGGCGCCGGTGAGCGCATGGATACAAATACTGTCAAAGATCCAATTGTGGGATTTGTTTTTGACGTCAAGGGACTGATGGCCGACATCTCGCTCAAAGGCGCCAAATTTACGAAGCTTGACAAATCAAAATAACCGAAGGCCAAAAAGGAGTATAGCGATGATTGGTGAAAGATTGAACAACGCAATTAACGAGCAGATCAAAAACGAGCTGGAATCCTACTACATTTATCTTTCAATGGCCGCCTGGCTTCATTCCAGAAGTCTGGACGGCATGGGGCACTGGATGCGCTGCCAGGCCCATGAAGAGATGATTCATGCCTTGAAATTTTATAATTTTATCATTGATCGCGGCGGCGAGGTGGTGCTTCAGGATCTCAAACAGCTTAAGACCCGCTGGAGCTCTCCGCTTGAAGTCTTCAAGGATGCCTATGAACACGAAAAGTTCATCTCCGGCAAAATCAACGAATTGACAACCATTGCGCGCGAAGAAAAAGACTACGCCTCGGAGCCGATCCTGGCGTGGTTTTCCACTGAACAGATCGAAGAAGAGGTCAACAGCAGCAAGGTCGCCGACGAGTTGGAGATGGTTGGTGAGGATAAATCGGGGCTGCTGATGCTGGATCGCGAATTGGGCGGCCGGGCCTATCCCCCCGGCTCGCCCTTGGATCCGGCAGCGGCGGCTGCAGGCGGGTAATTGAAAATGCTTTTGCGGCTTGCGCGTTCGGGGGCAGGGCGTTTCGGTTTTAGGCCCCACGCGCAACTCGCGCCGTCCAGTGCGTCCACCCAGCGCCCTCTTTAGGGAAGCTATTCGACTTTAAGAGCGCAACGGGCATAGGCGGCGTCCGTTTCAGACAACCGACTATTCAGGTTCCATATAGCCGGGACCGAAAATCTTTTGACCGATTGAAATTCTCAAACCCTTTTCCGGCCATTCGCTTGGGGCGCCCGGCCAGTAGATGCCCTCCCAGACCACCCGTTCCAACCCGTTATCTTTTCGACACGTTAGGCAAATGGGCGGCCGGCCTCCTTTTTTTACCGGCTGGCCGGAAATGTGGTGCAAGCCGCCGATCGGCTCACCGCCGGTCGACGCACCGCAGATCCACGCGCAGCCGCAGTTCAACACCTTATAAGCTACGCCGATGGCTTCAGGATGCTCAATCAGGATGGCCTGACAGGTCTCGTTAAAAGGGGAATGTCTGGTGCTTTTATCGTCCGTCATAACATGGAAACTTTCCAATTAGAATTATTTCCCAACCTGTAATTCAAACTTTTTCAAAACCCGCCGGCTTAACAGCTGGCTCCACTCCAGGCCGACCTGCTCAGCCTCGGTTTGGATGATGAGATTTCTGTCAAGCCAGGCTGCACCGGCCGCTGAATCAAAAAAAGACAGGATTTCTCTCAGTTCATTTTCCGAAAAATGGGCCGCATAAATTTCCGCCAGCATCGAAGTGAGCTCTTCTATTCCTGAATTGACCTCATCTTCAAAAATCTTTTTTAAGGGATCGGCATCTGTCGGATCTTTTGTGCCGGAGTCCTCATTGCGTTCGAAATCGGCGTCCATAAACCCGGCGGCCATATCGACAAACATTTTTGACATGTTGGTTTTCGCGACGATTTTGTTTGCCAAATCCAGCCGATCGTTTTCCCCGCCCCGGGCCTGCCGGGGAAGCAGCCCAACCAAAATTAATCCTACGACCAACAGATATTTCATCATCATTTCATCCCCCAGCTCTTTTGATCCGAAATTTTTAACACACCCGCTTTTTTGAAGTCAACTATAATACTTTTTTCCAAATGCGGCTGTCCGGCGGTTTGGGCCGAAAAATGTAACCACAACTGACAAAAATTGGCAAAACCAGATTTTAGTGAAACCGCCGCGGGTCAGGCGGGTTTTATATAACAAGCTGAATTGTTTTAGAAAAGAAACTTATTGCCTTTTTGCTCCAATGTTGGCACAGATATTGAACAGTGTCTTGTTGATTTTAAATTTTTCCGGCGAAAATACTGCCTGATTCGGAGGCAGTCAAGGGGCCGCCGGAAAGCGCACCAAAAATGGGGGGGTGCCGAATATATAGCAAACGGAATAATTCCCGGGGTCGCTTCCTGAAGAAATTGGGGGAAGGAAGCACCCGGGGATGGAGGTTAACCAATTAAAGGGAGGGAAATCATGAGACCAAAATTCTGGGGGAGCTTAGTTTTAATCGTATGTTTATGTATCACCGTTTCGCCGACCACTTCTGCTTCGGCCGCGGACGAAGTGTTTGTGGTTTCAGCCAGCGCCACCGGCGACGCCAACTTCATGACCAGCACGGTCAGCAACGGGCAAGCCACCTTTTCTCTGCAGGCAGCTTTTTTGCAGACCAATGGCACCGGCAGCAATATCATCGAACCATTTAAAAACAGTTACGGCAATGCGCTCGGCGATTTCGACAAGGACGGTGATCTGGATTACATCACGGGCATCGGCTTTGGGCCTTTCGGAGGCGGCCATATTTATATTTTAGAAAAATCCGATTCTGATGATCCCAATTATGATCCCGCCAAACCGTTCGCAGCCCCGCAAATTGCGGCTGCGTGGGGCGCGGAAGGAGGACTTATGCCGGGAGACATGGCCGTGGCCGACTTCGATGAGGATGAGGACAAAAATCCTGATTTTGTAATGGCATTTATTGGCAGCGCCGCCACAGGACTATATTTGGGCGATGGTCACCTGGGGTTCAGCTCCGTCATCCTGCCGGGGACCGCCCCCGTTAGCTCCGTCGGCATCGATACGGCTGATTTTAACAACGACGGGCATGCCGATTTCGTCGTCGCCCCCAATTCCGATGAACCATTTTTTATCAACCTGGGCGATGGTCACGGCAAATTCACAACCTATAGAGTTCCGACGATCGACAGCGGTTCGCTCTGGGGGGTCGCGGCCGCCGATTTCAACGGGGACGGCGCGGTGGATATTGCGGCGGCTTACGATGGTTATCTGTACATCTACAAGGGCGTAAAGGACGCGGAAGGAAACGTTGACGGCCATACCTTTGTATTCGTCGACGGCTATGAGTTTGAAATGAACCAGTCTGCGTTGGACAACTACGACTTTAACGGCGACGGCAAACAGGATCTGGTCGCAGCAAATTATGGCGATAACCCGGCCGGCGTCGCCGTGTTATTGAACAATGCCCCATATGGCGAAAATGATGAGTTTTCCTTTTCCTTTACCTATGCGGGCACTTACGGCGGCGGATTCACCTCGGCGCGCACTTCCGTGGCCGCACCGCCCGAGCAGCTTAAAAGCAGCAACATAGCGCCGGTTGCGGTGATCGAGCCTACCTTTCTGGAAATCACAGCCGGTGATGAAATCGTATTCGACGGTTCGAATTCTTACGATGAAGACGGCGAGATCGTCAGCTGGGAATGGGATTTCGGGGACGCCGACCCAAGTGCGGAAGCTGAGGTGGAACCCCAGATCCCCGGCGATAAACCGTCGCACATCTATTACCAGACCGGTACCTACTCCGTAACCTTAACCGTTACCGACGATAAGGGCGCCACGAACACGATTCAAGCCGAAGTGAGTGTTTTGCCCGTAACGGTCACAGTCAAATTTTCTCCCCACGAGCTGAATCATCACAGCAGGGACAAATGGCTGACGGCAACCTTGCGGCTGCCGGAAAATCTCGATGTGGCCGATGTCGAACCTTCCAGCCTTTTTATCGTGACCGAAGATTCGAAAACGATATTTGCGGATGCAAACTCCCACCATAGCTTTTTCAGCAAATGCCTGCATCGAATTCAGAGCAAAATGAATGTGATGACGGTGAAATTTAACCGGCAGGCGGTGGTCGGTGCGATCGAAACGCCCTCCGATGCCACGGTCTTGACGCTGAAAGGCAAAGTGGGCTACAAAAAGGGTACGCTGGAATTCCAGGGTGCTGGAACCATTCAGACGCTTGAGAAATCAAAGAAGCGGGGATGGTTCAATAAAATTTTGTCAAAATGTTTCAGCAAAAAATCTAAAACTTACGCCAAAAGGAGATAAGGCCGAATTTTTCAGCGCAAGCCTGACCGGAGTATTCCGGCATTGACATGGCAGCGCAGTTAGACCATCGAAAATTCATAACCCCAGAGGGCGGGGCCGCTTAGCGGCCCCGCCTTTTTTTGTTTTACTATTTGCAAATCAGGCTTATATTGTAGCCGTTTATACTTATTTGATCAACCCAAAGGAGGATGCGCTCATGACCGATTGGAAAGCCCATTTGGAAGGTAACTTATCCCGCTATCTGGATGAACTTGCTGAATTTTTACGGATTCCGAGCATCTCCAGCCTGCCCGAGCATGCCGCGGATGTAAAACGGGCGGCCGATTGGGTGGCCGGGCGTCTCGAATCAGCCGGCATTGAAGGCATTCAAATTTTGCCGACCCAAGGCCATCCGGTCGTTTACGGTCAATGGCTGCATGCCCCCGGGAAACCCACCATCATGCTTTACGGGCATTTCGACACCCAGCCCGTCGATCCGCTGGAACTGTGGACCCACCCGCCGTTTGAGCCCGTCATCAAAGGTGACCGCATTTACGCCCGGGGGGCTTCGGATGATAAGGGCAATATGCTGATACCGATTCTGGCCGTTGAGGCCATGTTGAAGACCCGGGGGAGTTTGCCCGTTAATCTCAAGTTCTTTCTTGAAGGCCAGGAGGAGATCGGCAGCCCGCAGATGCCTGATTTGATATCATCCCACCGCGATTTGCTGGCCTGCGATATGGTGCTCAGTGCCGACGGCGGGCAGTGGGAAGAAAATCAACCGGCCTTAAATGTGGGTCGCCGAGGACTTTGTGCGCTGCAGATCGATGTACAAAGCGCCGATCACGATGTTCATTCCGGAACCTATGGCGGCACCTTTCAAAATCCCCTTCATGCCCTGGTGCAGTTGGTCGCCTCGATGCACGGTCCCCGGGGTGACATTGCAGTTGAAGGCTTTTATGAGGCGGTGCGTGAACTTTCCGATGCCGAGCGGTCTCAGATTGCTGAGGTTCCCTACAATGAGGCCGAGTTCATGCGCGAGTTGGGGGTGAAGGCGCTATACGGCGAAGCCGGATATTCGACCTATGAACGGACCTGGGTGCGTCCCACCCTTGAAGTCAACGGAATCTGGGGCGGCTTCCAGGGAGAGGGCATCAAAACCGTCATACCAAGCAAGGCCCATGCCAAAATCACCTGCCGCTTGGTGCCGGATCAGGAGCCCGATAAAATCGCCGATTTGATCAGCGCCCATGTCGCCCGACATGCGCCCGCCGGTGCCACGGTACAGGTCAAAAAGCTTGCCGGCAGCGCCGATCCCTTTCTGATTCCCATTGACCATCCCGGCAACCAGGCGGCCCGGGTCGTCCTGAAAGCGCTTTACGGCAAAGAGCCCTACGTTGTCCGCACGGGCGGCACCATCCCGGTGAGCGGCTTGCTGTTGAAAAATTTAGGAGCTCACATGGTCAATTTCGCTTTCGGTCTGGAAGATGAAAACCTGCATGCTCCCGACGAGTTCTTTCGCCTCAGCAGTTTTAAGCGCGGACTGAATGCCTATGGCATGATCCTGGAAGAATTGGGCCGTTGAAAACTATGTTTAGTTAAATTTTGTGAATCTTTTTTAGGATATCGCCGCGGGAGGCAGCGGGCATGGCTCAAAAGCCGTCATACGAACATCTGCAAAAAAAAATCGAGGCCCTGCAAAAAGAAAACACCGGATTCCGGCGCAGAGAAGACCATTTCCGGCGGAATCAGGAGCGATTGGCCCAGATCATCGCAAGTATTCCGATTCCAACTTTTGTTCTGGACAAAGATCATGTCGTCACGCACTATAACCCGGCGCTGGAAAATTTAACCGGTATCCCCCGAGATGAAATTTTCGGCACCCGGGACGCCTGGAAAGCGTTTTATGGATTCGCGCGTCCCACCATGGCCGATTTGATCGTGGATGACGCCCCGGAATCGCAGATTGCCAGGTATTACCAGGGCAAGTACCGCAAATCTCCGGTTAAAGAAGGCGCCTATGAGGCGGAAGACTTTTTTCCGGATTTTGGTGACGGCGGCCGCTGGCTTTTTTTTACGGCTGCCCCCTTATTGGATTCCGAGGGGCATGTGTTCGGTGCGCTGGAGACCCTGCAGGACACCACCGAACGCCGGCGCGCCGAGGAGGCCCGTTTAAAGACCGAAGGGCGTTATCGCACCCTGCTTGATTTTGCACCCTATTCGATTCTGGTTTTCAGTGTGGACGGGCTGGTTTCCTATCTGAATCCGGCATTTACCGAAACGTTCGGCTGGACCCTGGCAGAATTGCGCGGCCAGCGGATTCCCTACGTGCCCCCGGAGCTGCAGGCGGAAACGCGCGAACATCTGCGCACGCTGTTCGAGGAAAAAGTTATTCGCCGCTACGAAACCCGGCGTCTGACCAAAGACGGCCGCAGCCTGGATGTGGTCTGGCGCGCTTCGGTTTTTTCGGATGCCGACGGGCAGCCGGCCGGCGTGTTGGTAATCCTCAGAGATATTACCCGGGTCAAGCGCATTGCCCGCAACAACGAAGCCCTGCTGCGCATCAGCATGGCTTTGCCCGAATATCCGGAGCTTTTCGAACTGCTTGATTATGTCAGCGGTGTCATCAAGGAATTGATGGAAACCGAAGGCGGTCTCGTGATCCTGCTCGATGAACAGCGGCAGGAACTTTTTTTGCGGGGGGTCGCCTATGATGATTCGGCCACCCAGCAGCGGGCCAAAGAGGCCCGGTTTTTCGTGGATGAGCTGGTGGCCGGCAAAGTTATCAAGACCGGCAAGCCGATCATCTTAAATGACATTAGCGGCGATTCTGAAATTCATATTGAACGCGATAAAAAGCTGGGGTATCTGACGCGCAATCTGCTGCTGGTGCCCTTGCGCAGCCAGGAGCGCATCATCGGCACGCTGTGCGCCGTCAATAAGAAAGAAGGTGGGTTTGACCAGCCGGATGTCGATCTTTTGAGTATGCTGGCCGGAACCGTGGTTCTCTCCATTGAAAATGCCAGGTTTGCGGCCGAACTCAAAAAAGCTTACATGGAGGTCTCCAGTCTGAACCGGGCCAAAGACAAAGTTATCAATCACCTGTCGCATGAAATAAAAACCCCCATCGCCGTCTTGCGAACCTCGCTGGTGACATTGGAAAAAAAACTGCGGCCTTTGCCGCCGCAAACCTGGCAGCCCACCATTGACAGGGCCCGCCGAAATATCGATCGCCTGCTGGAGATGCAGTACCAGATCTATGACATCATCGAACATAAACCATATGAATCCGGGGTGATGCTCTCCCACCTGCTGGATCAATGCAGCGATGAACTTCAGGCGTTGTTTGCCGAGCAGATCGGGGAAGGTGCCGTCGTTGAGCGAATCAGAAACCATATTGAGGCGTCGTACGGTACCCGGGATTTGGCCCCCGAGGCCATCCCGCTTGATGCTTTTGTCCAGGAAAGGTTGACGCACTTGAAGCCTGCCTTTGCGCATCGCCAGGTTGAGATCATTCTCCACTTGGATCCTGCGCCGCCCGTATCGATGCCGCCGGAGCCGCTGCAAAAGATTTTTGACGGCCTGCTGAAAAATGCTATTGAAAACACGCCGGATGAGGGCAAAGTGGCGGTCAAAGTGGGAACAAAGGGTGACGGAACGCAGTTGGAGGTTTGTGACTGGGGGGTCGGGATCACGCCGGAAAACCAGATACGGATTTTTGAAGGGTTTTTTACGACCCGGGAAACCATGGACTACTCGAGTAAAAATCCGTTTGACTTCAATGCCGGCGGCAAAGGCGCAGATCTTTTGCGCATGAAGATATTTTCGGAGCGCTACCACTTTAAAATCGATCTGAAATCTTGCCGCTGCCCCTGCCTGCTTCAAACCGGTGATGCCTGCCCCGGAAGAATCAGCGCCTGCCCCAACTGCCGGAACGGCGCCGGCTGCCATCAAACGGCGGCGACGACGTTTGCGCTCTATTTTCCGCGATGATGCCGCCAAACCGTTTTTCCCGTTGCGTCCTTTAATATCTTTCCGCCAGCAGGGCGACCTCTTCTTCGAGGCTCAGATCTTTAAGAGCGTCCCATTCATTTTGGCGCACGGCCAGGTAAGATCTGGCCAGCGGCGCCCCCATGGCTGCGAGCAGCAGGCTGTCATTGCGAAGGGCCTCGATGGCCTCTTCCAGATTCCGGGGCACCCGGTCGATGCCCCGGGCCAGACGCTCTTCCTCGGGAATCAGGGCGGGGTCCATCTTAACTTCTTCGGGCAGCTCAAGATTGCGCTGCAGGCCGTCCAGACCCGCCGCGATAAATGCGCCCAGCGCCATGAAGGGATTGGCCGTAGCATCGACGGTTTTCAATTCAAACCGGCAGGCCTGGGTGCCTGCTTTGTTTTTGCTTACGCGCACGGCCGCTTCCCGATTCTGATGACCCCAGACCCTGAACGCGCCCGCCCAAAAATGCGGCCGGATGCGCCGATAAGAGGTCTTGCCGGGGATGGTGACGGCCGCCAGACCGGGCAGGTGATCCAGGATTCCGCTGATGAAAGCCGCTGCCGCAGCGCTGATGCCCGTGGCCTGCCGGGGATCACCGCTGATGTTTTCTTCCCGGCGCCACAGGCTGAAATTGAGGTGGCATCCCGAACCGGCCTTGTCTTCAAAGATTTTGGGCAGAAAGGAGGCGATCAGTCCGTGGCGGGCGGCCACGCCCCGGACGGTTTCGCGATAGATAATCTGCCGGTCCGCCGCCTGGGCGGCCTCGGCATAGCGGATGTTGACTTCCTGCTGCCCGGGACCTGATTCCGGATAAAAGCCTTCGACCTCCAGACCCTGTGCGATGAGGGCATCGGCCAGGTCGTTGATAAATTCCCGGTGGAGATTCATCGCGCCGGTTGCACAAAACACGGTGTCATCGGCCGCTATCAGGGCCCCATCCGCATTGCGGCGCAGCAGGAAAAATTCATTTTCAAATACAGCCTTAAGGGTCAACCCCCGGTCGGCGAGTTTGCGGATCTGGCGCCTGAGAAATCCCCGCGGACAGTGCTCCCACACCTCGCCGGTTTCACTGATGACCATGTCGCTTAAAACCTGGGCGTGGCCCTCGGCGAAGGGCAGGATGGTCAGGGTGGACCAGTCGGGCATCAAGCGGACTTCGCCGACCGGTCCGAGGCCGGTTTCGGGAACCACACTATCGTACATGACCGGCAGCGCCATCTGGGCGGCCGTGATGCCCACGCCATTGTCGATGTATTCGTCCAGGTAGTTGACATGGGCCGCTTTGGCGCGGATTACGTTGGCATTGTCGCACCATATTATGCGAACGAATTTTATACCGGCATCTTTTAGCTGTTGTTTGAGTGCCTGCTCCATATTCTTCCTTTCAGTGCGGTCCTTTAGCTCTGTTTACATCGGGATTTCCTCGATCCGGGGCGGACTGCCCTGAATTTTCAGGAGGCAATTGTTGGCCAGCAGCGTCCAACGGTCTGGATTCAAGCCTTCGGATTCAACCGGCTCCGAGCTTAGGATGACGCCCGCGGGCAGTCGGTAGTAATACAGGGTGTAGTAGTCGCGGAATTGGGTGAAGCACCTGAGGGCATAGACGGCGTTTCCGTTGCTCAATATCATGTTCAATGCGGTGTAATCACAGGTTATGGAAGAAACGGCCTCTTTTATGGCCGCAGCGATGGTTTTGTCACGGGGCTTGTCCTGTATTTTCGTCAACAGGTAATGAAAAAGATGTTCGGTGTCGGAATCTTCCGAGGTAAATACCAGCGTGGAATCCCTGGGAAGGGATTGCGCCTGGTAAACCGTGCCGTTGTGGATAAACGCCCAGCCATTGAGGATAAACGGATGCGTATTGGCCGGCGTGATCGCGATGGTGTCGCTGGCCTTGCGCAAATGGCACAAAAAAACCGCGGGCGGATCAGACAGCGAGTAAACGGCCTGGCGGTAGCAGGGCGAGTCACAGGCAGAACCCAGTTGACGCATCAGGGAAACCATGGCCGTTTGCGCCCGATTGGACAGGGCCATGCCCCATCCGTCCTTGTGGCCGGGCGACATTTTATCAATGGGAGGCAGCTTGCCGGACTGCGCCTGTTGACGGAACGCCATGGCAACTTCCCGCCAGTTTTCCACCTGTCCGTAAATTCCCAGTAGTCTGCACATTTGAAGATTCCGTTGTGTCTGAGGTTCGCAAATCTAATAATCAATAATATGGCCGAAGTCAATCATTACAGAGGGCAGGATTGCACTTTGCTGCTTGAATGAACCCATTAAAGCTATTTTTGAAGGCAACCGGTTATCCTTTTCCGATTCCGTCGCCGCCGGGAAGAAAAAATTTTCAGCCTGCGAAGCCTTCATTCCGGCGAGCTGCTGAGGTCATATACCTCAAATCGGGTCGGTGTTTTGAGGATGCCTTTCAGTTTGGCCTCGTTGGCTTCCCGCTGGTCGCTTTCCTCCCATTGGATCCAATCTTCAACCGTCTGCCATGTGGATACCACCGCGATCCGGCAGGGATCGTAATGATTAACCCAGGTTTCCCCCGAAACATAGCCGGATCGATTCATGGCATCATGGCGGAAACTGTGGAGAAGACCCAACGCCTGCGCGGCGGCATTTTCCTTGAAATGTCTTTTTATCAATATTTTAACGGTCATCACGCCCTCCAATCTGGTTTGAAAATAAAGCGCATCATACTTGATTTCAAGGGCTAAATGGGACCCACCGGTTGCCCTGGGACGGCGTTTTGAAGACCGTCCTGCCAAACGGGTCATGCGGTAAAAAAAACCGATCCTTAGGATCCATTGTGGGCATGGTTTTTGCATAGAAGTGGGGTGATTTGACAGGTTTCGATATTTTTAATAAATTTAATCATCAAAGGATTCTGGAGGCTTCGCAGACACATAGAGGATTTTAAAAACAATGGACTTTTGAATCATTCTTGCTGGTTACAATGACTTATGAAAAATGATAGCCGGCGGCGGCGCGCGAAACCGTTGAATACCCCAGGTTGATCCGGTCCAATAAGGAAATGCAGAAAATGCTAAGAGACGTATCCAAATTAAACCTTGTGCGTATCGGCAGCTATATAACCTACAGCAGTCTGAAGAAAATCGGCGATGGGATATTAGAGTCTTTTCGAGGTGTTATTAAGGAAATTGATCTGGCGCATCATGACTCACCGGTCGTGGATAGCATCGATGCCTTGCTGTTGACCATGATCCTTGACCAGGAATACGGCGGGCATACCCTGGGAATCACGGATGCGGATCTAAAAACAACCGATGACGACGAATTTTACAACTCAATTTTAGGCGGCAAAAACCCCAAAAACGACGTTGCCGTTGTCTCAACGAATAAACTGACCCCCCTGAGCATCAACACGGACACGGAATACAAGCTGTTTATCGACCGAACCCTGAAAGTTTCCCTGCATGAAGTGGGGCACAACTTCGGCTTAACCGACCACCCATCCTACCAGCCGGCCAGCGATGGCACCTTGTGTCCCATGAGCCGGGGGGAATTCAATAAATTCGGCTATCGCGGATATGTGAAGATCATCATTGACGGACGTGGCTCCATGTTCTGCGATGAATGCAGCGATTTTTTGAAGAATATTTACGGCCTGCATCGCTCATCGAAACAGATTCTAAAAGACGCCCTGGTGGCTTAACCCTCCTCCCATTTTCGTTTGTGAGATGATGGTTGTATCCATTTAGCTTGGAAACCATAAATTAAGAAAATTCCAAGCACCAAAAATCAAATCTCAAATAAATTCCAATGATCTAAATTCAAAATTCCAAACATACGATCTGTCTACAGTTGTGTCTAACGGCATCCGAACCATCAAAGCCTGAGTATACGAAGCGATGTGATATAACTGTGGTGAATGTTTGGGTCATTGAGATTTGGAATTTACCCTGCCATTTCCCTGGTGTGCCATATCCCCCTGCTTGTATTCTTCCCGATTGTGATGTAAAAGACCTCTCGCTATTTTCTTTTTTGAAAGGAGCAACCATAACATGATCACTTTGTTGGACTACGGCGCAGGCAATGTCAGAAGTGTCATCAACGCCATCGAAAGCCTGGGGGAGACCGTTAAAACGGTTTCAGATGCTGAGGAGATCCTGACGGCTGAAAAGCTTGTTTTTCCGGGCGTCGGTGCTTTCGGCAGCATGATGCAAATCCTGCATCAGAAACAATATGTCAAGCCCCTGAAAGCCTATATCAATTCAAACCGCCCGTTTTTAGGGATTTGCCTGGGATTGCAGGCTTTGTTCAGCCGCAGCGAGGAGGCGCCGAATCTCAGTGGACTGGCCTTGATGGGCGGGTCTGTGAAACGCTTTGAAACCAAGCTGTCGGTGCCGCACATCGGCTGGAACGGACTCAATTTCAAACAGCCCTCACGGCTTTTTGCCGGCCTCAGGGGCGATGAGAAATTTTATTTCGTCCATTCTTACCATGTGGTGGTTGATGATGACGCAGTTATCCTGACGACCACCGACTATGGGTGTGAATTTGTCAGCAGCATTCAAAGGGGCAACATCGTTGCCACCCAGTTTCATCCGGAAAAAAGCGGCCGGGCCGGGCTCGAAATTCTGAAAAATTTTCTCGATGCCGCCGCCGAGTCCACTCGACCCGTTCAGTTGTCGCCGCATACCGCTTTGGCCAAGCGCATCATTGCCTGTCTGGATGTGCGTTCAAACGATCGGGGTGATCTGGTGGTGACCAAGGGGGACCAATACGACGTGCGGGAAAAGGGCGACGTCAGAAATCTCGGCGCACCGGTCGAACTGGCCCGTCGCTACTATCAGGAAGGCGCTGATGAGATCACCTTCTTAAATATCACGGGATTCAGGGATTTCCCCTTAGAGGACCTGCCGATGCTCGAGGTGCTGCGGCAGACCTCACAAAACGTATTTGTTCCGTTAACCATCGGCGGCGGGATTCGCGATTACACCGACAAAGACGGCCGCGAATACAGTGCGCTGCAAGTGGCCGCCGAATATTTTCGATCCGGTGCGGATAAAGTCTCCATTGGAAGCGATGCTGTTTTAATTGCCGAAGCCTATCTGGCGGACAGCCGCCCCACCGGCCGCAGCTCGATCGAAGCGATCTCCCGTGTTTACGGCAGCCAGGCGGTGGTGGTCTCGATCGATCCGCGCCGAGTCTATGTCAATTCGCCGGATGAAGTCAGACACGTGGTCATCAAAACCGCCAGACCGGGACCCGGCGGTGAGAAATATTGCTGGTACCAGTGCACCGTCAAGGGCGGCCGGGAGGGCCGCAGCCTGGATGCGGTCACGCTGGCGCAGGTGTGCGAAAAGCTGGGAGCCGGTGAGATCCTGCTTAACTGCATTGATCGCGACGGCACCCATCTGGGATTTGACCTGGAATTGATAAATGCCGTTGCCGCGGCGGTTTCCATCCCGGTCATCGCTTCCAGCGGCGCCGGTAGGGTGGAGCATTTCCACGAAGTCTTCACCGCCACCGACGCCGAATCCGCTTTGGCTGCCGGTATTTTTCATCGCAGGGAAGTTTCCATTGCCGCAGTGAAGGATTATTTAGCCGGCAAGGTGGAAATCAGGCGCTGAAACCCGGTGAACAGATCCTGACTGCGAAAAGGTGAATTCTGCCGCCCGCTCGACTGTGAATTCCGTTGGCCGGCCTCGCCTGTTGCCGGGGCGGCCTTTAATTTGAGAAATAGTAATCGATGATCGCCCGGGCCAGTTCAGTTGACCGGGTGCCGAGTATTTTGCCGTGAACCCCTAAAACTGCGACCGCGATCGCCTTTTTTCCATCCGGCGCCAATGCAAAGGTGGTGATCCAGTCGTATTTGAAGCGGTCGTCGGAATCATTGATGGTTCCGGTTTTGGCCCCCAGCTCAAATTCCTTGAATTTCTTTTTGCGAAACAGTCTGCGAAAAGCGCTGCGGCTGGTGCCTGAACGGGCGGCATACTCCATCAGATCCATTAAGTCCCCGGCCGCCTTGCCGATTAACGGCTGATTCAGGACGCCGGTCTCGGCGTGATAACGGACCTGATTGGCTTCATCCGAGATGGTGTCCACCAGCCAGGGTCTGGGCATCCTGCCGCTGTTGGCAGCTGCGGAGGCCAGCAGCGAGGCGTGCAGCGGTGAAATCCGTGTTTTTTTATTAAAGCCTGAGGCTATTTCCGCCAGTCCAAAATCATCGGACGGGACGGTGATCGGGCTAACCGCCAGGGGCAGATCAAAGGGGATCGACTGGTTGAATGCAAACTTTTCTGCATATTCGGCAAGGACCTTCTGCCCCAGCACGTATATGCCCAGTTTTCCAAAAACGGAATTGTTGGATAAGGCAAAAGCCCTGCGCAATGTGGTTTCAGTGGTCCACCTGTCTCTGAGCTGCTTTAGTTGCGATTTATAAAGCGTGTGCCGGCGGCCCCTGAAATACATGGCGGTGTCGGGGGTGTAGCCTGCATTTTCAAGTGCGGCTGAGGCCGACACAATTTTAAACAGGCTGGCCGCCGGGTAATCCGCTCTGAGGCTTAGATATTTTCCGTCACCGTTTGAAGCGTGGTCAGCCATGGCAACCACACGGCCGTCCGCCGGATTAAGAACCACCACCGCCGATTGCAGGGTTCGGGATCGCTGCAGCAGTTTCAGGATATATTTTTGAAGTTTGGCATCGATGGTTGTTCTAATTGTGTAATGCACGCCGTCTTTTTCGCAAACAAACTCGTCGGTGAGCATCGCCGAGTTTGCACTTGCGCCGAGCAGGAGGGCGGCGACTTCATCACGGGAAAGCCGCGGCGGGGAGGGTGCCGACTTTATTTTCGGCTGCGGCGGCATGTGGCTGGCCTGGCTCCACCGGTCCGAAATCCAGAAAGAGCCCCAGAATATGATCGCCAACAGGGTCAAAGCCGTGCCTGAAATTCCGATCAGCAATGGCACCTTTTTTAGGAGCTGCTTGCGTTTATCGGTTTTCCGGCGCTTTTGCTGGTACTGACGCCATTTGGCGGGGTGCGAAAATGTGTATCTCATTGCGGGCTTATTTAAATCGTAATATATTTTTCGGGGCAATATACGGAGATAGGTCCTTGGTGTCAAATAAAAAAGGGCCTTAAATCCAAGAGGGCAACTTTTTGCTAAAGGCTTGCAATTTGATTGTCAACGTCATATGTTTGCATATCCGCACTCCCGGCGGCCAAAGGCCAAAGCCGCTTATCTCTGAACTGGCGCAGCGGACCCGGTTTTCGTCGTTAGGATAAATCAACCCTGGAAACTCGGAAAACGAAAAATGTTTTAGCATTGAATAAATTGTACCCTTGGGAAACTGTTTCAAAATTTCGCCAACATAAAGCCATCAAAAATTTAAGGTAACGGTGAGAATGTATTCTTCCGACATTAAAAAGTGCGCCCGGCAAATCGTCAAAGAATCCTTGAACCGGATATTGGCCGGTACATATGAGGTCCCCTCACTGGAGGAAATGAAGTTTTTCCTGGAAGAAAACTTTGATCATTCTTTTGACGAATACCTGATTAACCAGAAGATAAAGCGGTCCCATCCCGCATGGGGTAATGATCAGATTCTAGAGGAGATGGACCGGCAAAAAAGACATTATGAAAATGAGCTGCGGGTGAATTTAAGAATCGCTGCGTTGAACACCATTGAGGAAATTGAAAATCTGATTATAAGCCTGAACAACGCCATTCGGGCCTGGAAGGTAATGCACCTCTAAATCGAATATGTTTTGTGTCGAGTATTATGATGCCTTCAACGTTTAAGGTCCCGGTTGCCCAACGCTATCTGGAAGATTACGAACCCGGTTCGATTCACGAGTTCGGTGAGATTACAGTCGCGCAGAGCGATATCATCGATTTCGGCCGGCGCTTTGACCCGCAGGTTTTTCATACCGCCCCGCAAGCCGCAGCGCATACGGTTTACGGCGGCTTGATCGCCAGCGGATGGCATACGGCCGGTTTGATGATGCGTTTGTTTGTTGAAAACTACCTTTCCGGAGTTGCCAGCCTCGGCTCGCCGGGTGTTGATGAATTGCGCTGGATCAAGCCCGTGCGGCCCGGAGACACCCTTATGCTGCGGGTGACCGTTACGGAGACAAAGCGTTCAAGATCCAAGCCGGACCGCGGCGTCCTATTCTCATTTATCGAAGTCTTAAACCAGAAAAATGAAGTCGTGATGAGTATGAAGGCTGTCAATTTGCTGTTGTGCCGGCACAAGCCTTGACCGCGTTTCAGCCAACGCCGTGCATACTTGAAAAGGCATAGGCTTTGACCCATTTAACCCGCCGGTCCAGGGCCGCTTTGACGATAAACGGCCTGGCCGTTTTGGGCAGCATGGGAACCCCTTCGCCGTCCGGATGCATCTCGATCCGTTTCCAGTCGGTGTTCAAAGCGCTTTGATTTTCATCAAGCCACTCAACTGCTACGACCCAATTCGATTTTGGCCGGGTCCCCTGACTGCGCACGATTCCTTTGCAGTACATGTATTTTTCATCAGCGTAGACGCTGATGTCCTCGACCCAAAGCTCACAGCGTTGATCTTCGGTCTGCGGTCGTTTCAGCAGCGGTGAGCGTTGCGCCTGCCTTGTCAATAATTCGCGCCGACTCTGCCATTGGTATCCTTCGGGGCGCGATCCCCAATTTGCCGCTTGGTTCTGCTTGAAAGCTGAAAAGGAAAGATTCAGGGCATTCAATTTCATTTTTCACCTCCAATGTTAAAAGTGACCCCCCATGGTGTGATAACCGCCTGTCAGGTTCAAAATTCAACCCCTTAACCTCCCTTCGCAATGAATATGCCAAATTGAAGACAACATCGAAGAAACCGCCAATATAGACTTAATCTATTAAAATTATAGAGATTATATTTTTTAGACCGGACCGCATGCTGCTGAGAAGATCGGACTTTCGCAGCCTGAAGTGCAAACCGGATTTACGGCTGAGCCGGCGGGTCAAGATCAAAGCACTGGTTTTAGTAATGCGATCGCCGCAAATTTAGTTGTCAACCCAGTGCCAGTTTGGTTGACACCCATCCGAACGCAAAAAACACCTTTCCTATCCCCGGCAATACCTTCCTGCAATCATTTGCCGGTCAAATAATTGACGAAAACAGTCAAGTATTCTGCCAATGAGCCGATATAAATCAATAACCCGAATTTTACAGATTCAGAAAATATGGGGCGTGCGGATAAACGGCCGTAGGGCTGCGGGTGATCATCGGCAAGAAAAGCCAAATGGCATGAATGTTGCTCAAACCGGCAGCGGGGGTAACGAGCAACTGCTTTAACGATGAGGTTTTAAGGAGAATCCTTAAATGTTGGCCTCGCAAATTATCCCCGCCCGGGTAAATCCAGGACCGATGAACGATTTTAATGCAGGCCAACAACATGCCGGATTAAACAGCGGCGACCTTTATCTGCATATTCCTACAGATTTTAGCAGCGAGTATAGCTGGGCCGAGCAGAAATATCAGGCCGGTGACATCATCGCACTGGTTGCCAAATACAGTCATATCCCGCTTGATTTAAAAAAGAAACTGGACCAGATGATCGCGGTGGGGTATTGTAAAAACCTTTTTCTAGCCCCTTTCTACGAAGCCTCATTGCTGATACTCTCCAGCGGCATAATTCCGGGCTTGCGGTTTTTGGCTGCGAGATCTAAAGAAGTATATGCTGAGTACTGCGCAACCGCAGAATGCCAGAGAGCCAAAGATTTTGTTTCCTGCCGCAAAGCAGATGATATTGTCGTTTTGGTATTAAAGTCGGGATCTCTGATGGGATCCATGACGTTGTACCCTTTCAGCAAAAAAGAAGATTTGCCGAGTTTATCCTACCTGCGCCTGGGTCCGGCGAAAACCCGGCTGTTCGATGTTCCGGCATTGGAGGTCGGAAGGTTGGCAAAAGCGACCGTCCCCAACGATGATGCTGAAAAATCAAGCGCTGATTTTCTGAGTACGGTCTGGCTGGCGGCTGCGTTCCTGGTTGCAAGGGATTTTGTAGTCCAAAACGGCCTCTTAAAACATCAAGATTCATATGTATGCGGCGATACCTACGGTTCGCTTCTGGCCAGCCTGCAGCATTTTTTTCCGATAGTGGTCGACGGATCAGCCATACGAACCGATATCCTGGATGACAAAAACGAGGCCCGGGATGTTGCGATTTACTTTCTGCAGCGTCAGGTGCTGGGCTTTTTTGAAAGCGCCGATGATTTCACGTCAGCGCTAACGGAAATCGGGAATTCAAAACCCGATGCCGCCCGGCGGATTGTTGCGCTGATGGAGGCCGGACTGAAAAAAACAGGCGTCAAATCATTGCAAAAATTTGACCCCAAAAAATTCAGAGTTAATTTCTTCTATTTCCCATATCAGCATCCCAAGACCGCCGCCGGTTTAAAAAGGCTGGAAAAAATCCTTTTGAAATCGACCACCGCAAGATCCATCAGCTGGCATTAGCCAACCCCTCCAAGGGGCCGGACATACCGACTCAAATAGGATTCCGAATTTCATCTGCGGCCGCTGTGGTTCACTTTGGGTCGGTCCCCGGGCTCAGAACGTCATGCAACACCCAGCTGAGTTCTTCAATCCGATATGGTTTGGAGACGACCCCCTTGAATCCGAACTTTTTGTAATTAGACATGATCGGATCATTGGAATACCCGCTGGAGACGACACATCTGGCCTGCGGATGGACTTTCAACAGCTGGCCGACCGCCTCTTTGCCGCCCATTCCGCCGGGTATGGTCAAATCCATGATGACCGCCTCAAAGGGCCGCCCCTTTCGTTTAGCCTCCTCATAAAGCGCTATGGCTTCCGTGCCGTCCTGGACGCATTCGACCTCGTAGCCTAATTTCAACAGCATTCTCTCAGCGACTTTTCTAAGGATTTCCTCGTCGTCCATTACGAGAATTCGACCTTCGCCCTTGACCGGGCGGGCTTCACCGTTGTCCGCCTCTTCCGGCACCTCATCGGTGGCAGGCAGATAAATCTGAAAGGTCGTCCCCGCGCCCACCTCGGATGCCACGGTAATGTGTCCCTCGTGGCGTTTGATGATGGTATAAGTCATCGTCAGGCCCAGCCCGCTGCCCTTGGCCTTGGTTGTAAAATACGGATCAAAAATTTGGGGCAGATTCTCAGGCGCGATGCCCTCACCCTGATCCTGGATCGTGATGATGACGTACCGGCCCGGATTCAGCGGCAAATCGAATATGTTTTCGATCGTGGCATTGCCGGCCGCCAGTTTGATTTGGCCGCCCCGGGACATGGCCTGCATGGCATTGATGACGAGGTTGTGAATGACCTGGCTGAATTGTCCGACATCCACTTTAACGGGCCAGAGGTCATCTGCGATGTGATATTCACATTTAACCTTTGATCCTCTCAGGGTAAAAGCGGCGGACTCCCGCAATACTTCCACGATTGAAGCGGCTTTTTTAACCGGGGCGCCCCCCTTTGAAAAAACCATCAATTGCTGGGTGAGGGCACCGGCTTTGGATGTGACCCGCAGAGCCTCATCCAGCGATTCCATAATGTCCTCGCCGCGTTCAGCTTCTATCTTGGCCAGAGAAATATTGCCCATGATCCCCGACAGGAGATTGTTGAAATCATGTCCGATGCCGCCGGCCAGTACGCCCAATGATTCCAGCTTTTGGGCCTTGTTCACTTCCTGCTCGAGTTGCTTACGGCTGGTAATGTCATGGGCGACCACGGTTACACTGACCGGTGAGTCGTTTATAAACTTTATCCGGCTATTGACCAGTATCCAGAGCCTGCGTTGGTTTTTGCCGATGATTTCGTATTCGGCAATGTCGGGGACCGCTTCTCCGTTCAAGATTTTCTCATAGCGCTCGAGTTGGCTCTCGAGGCTTTCCTGCGTCAGAAGACCCGTGAAATTAAGGCCGAGAAATTCATTCTTTGTGTAGCCGGTATATTCACACATCACGTCATTTACGCTGAGGAATTGACCATTTGTCAAATCAATTTCATAGATTCCTGCGGGCGCGTGGTTGAGAAGCAGTCGGTATTCCTCTTCGCTTTCGCGCAAGGCCTCCTCTGCCGATTTTCGTTCGGTAACGTCCGTCAAAAAATAAATGATACAGGATTTTCCAGCCCAGATCGTATTTAAAAGTTTGGTTTCCAGCCACTTGATATGGCCGCTTTTAGCGACCATCCGGCAGGTGAAAATCTCGGAGGCCGTTTCGCCGCCGCGATCCTGCCGATCATAGAGCGCGAACAGCTTGCGGTCATCCGGATGGATTAAACCGATAAAGTTCTTGGAAATTAATTCTTCTCTGGGAAAGCCGGTGATTTCAAAAGACTTGGGATTGGCGTGCCAAATCCTTTCATTTTCAGCGACCACGATGGCCTCATTGGCGTGTTCAACCAGCAGGCGGTGCAGGGCCTCGCTCTGCCGCAACCCCTCAATTCCGCCGGGCGGGTTTGATTCAGCCTTTTCGAAGTCATTCTGTTTTTGGCGCTGCACGGCCAAATCTTCGAGGAGTTGCTTTTTTGTGTATTTCATAGTTCTCATTTTTAGCGGGCAAACATTCAGGCGGCGGGCACAGCAACGGCAAAATCGTAATGATCAGATTTTAGTGCAAAAGTGATCGGTGTGTCAAGCAGCATGCGAGGTTTCGCTTCGGGCTGACGGATTCGAACTGCAAACGCGAGGCGGTTTTTTTGACCGTCCCGAGCAAAATAATTCCGGGTCCGGGCTGCATAATTTAAGCAAGGGGTTCCAATTTGGGCAAGAAGTTGATAATGACGATCGCTACGGCTAATGTTTGACTTAAAGGGCGTTAAAATTGAAAGGAGGTTGCTATGATCCAGTCATCTTTCGCTGAAAACCGGTCGGTGTTCTTCCGCGTACTCAGCGATGATCAAATTTGGGAAATTCAGCGCGCGGCGTTTGCAATTCTGGAAAAAACCGGCGCTAAAATCCTGCATAAAGACGCGCGGGATATGCTCAAAAAAGCCGGCGCCGCGGTTAAAGACGATGTGGTGAAGATACCCGAATATGTGGTCCAGGAATGTATTCGAACCGCCCCCAAGGGGTTGACGATCTATGATAGAAATAAAAAACCGGCTCTGGCGGTGGAGGGCCGCAAGAGTTATTACGGCACCTCCACGGCCAGCCCCAATACCCGGGATGCCTTAACCGGTGAAGTGCACGAGACGCGGGTGGCGGACATTGCCCGGGGGGCGCTGGTTGCAGATGCCCTGCCCGACATCGACTGGGTCATGCCCATGGGATCCAGCCAGGACGTTCCGGCTTTTGCCGCCGATGTGCACGAATTCGAAGCGGTGGTTACGCACACGACCAAGCCGGCCGTGTTTATCGGTTATTCGAAAAGAGGCTTTGAACTGGTCTATGAGATGGCCGCAGCGGTGGCCGGCGGCATCGATGAATTAAGAGAACATCCCTTTTTGCTCGCATATCCCGAACCGATCACACCGCTGGTGTTTCCCGCCGAGGTAGTGGACCGTATATTCATTGCAGCCGATTTGTTTATGCCGCAAATTCCGGGATCCACCCAGCAGTTGGGGGCAACGGCGCCCGTTACGTTGGCCGGAGCGGTGGCACTTGCTGTCGCCGAGGGGCTGTTGAGCGTCGTCCTGGTGCAGCTTCGCAGATGCGGCGCGCCGTGTTTTCTGAGCGCCAACGTCTCCGGCTTTGATATGGCCAAAACAACCCTCAGCATTGCCGCGCCGGAGATGAGTTTGGGCCTGTCGGCCCAGGCCGAGGTCGCCCAATCTTTCGGCCTGCCGACCTGGGGGCTGGCCGGGTCCACCGATTCAAAGGCGCTGGATGCCCAGGCCGGAATTGAAAGCGCATTTTCCATTCTGGCTCAGGGCCTGGGCGGATTAAACTTAATCCATGATGTCGGCTATATGGATGGCGGCATGATTTGTTCGGCCGAAATGCTGGTTCTCGGCAATGAGGTCGTGAGTATGGCCAAGCGGTTTATTCGCGGCATAACGGTCAATGCCGAGACGCTGGCCCGGGATGTTATTCAAAAGGTGGGTCCCGGCGGAAACTTCATTCAGGAAGAGCACACCTTTCGACACTTTCGAAATGAGCTCTGGATGCCGACCCTAATGAGCCGGCAGCCCTATGAAACCTGGCGCCAGGAGGGGTCCAAGGACATGAGCCGGCGCGTGCAGGAAAAGGTCAAAGCGATTCTGGATACCCATAAGGTGGCGCCCCTGCCCGACAAGACGCTGGCAGCCCTTGAAAAATTGAAACTGGATGGTGAGCGTGAACTGACCAAATTATATGGCGGGTAGTCTGCAATGCTGCGGCGGGCATGCGGGATGGGCTCGGCTCAATCGAAGTCCCAGGGGGTATTTTTTTCTGAATCAATTCTAGCAAATTTGACGGATTTATCGCCTGCGATAAAATCAGCGATTAAGCTTAATTTATCAACTAATTGATTTATTTGAATATTTTTACTTGAATCGGTTTTTTTCGTATGCTATAGACTAGTCTGCACCCAATTGTTCCCATGGGGTGCGGCTCTGGCGCGTGCAGTCGACGACGTCAAGATTCTTTTCTTCGTCAACCGCAATTGTTTTTCGACTGCCGAAAACTCCGATCAAAAGAACGCTTGCCGCTTTCGCGGCGTGACATGTGCCCGGGTCTTTGGATAGCAAGGAGTCCATCATGAGAGATAAATCCGACCGTGAATTTTTAGAACATCTGTACAAGGGCATGCTGCAACCCATAGCGACCCGGCAAGAATTTGACACCTGGATGGATAAAGCCAGCCGCGGATCCACCTGGCAGGAGATCCTGAAGGAATTCACCAATTCCATCGAATTCCACCTCAGAGTCCAGGGAATCATTGACTCCGTTTGCGGCGCCGGCCAGGAAAAAACCTGTTAGATACAATTGGCTGGGCTTCAACGGCAAGGCAGAGCTTAATCCGAGTTCATCCACCAGGTCCGCGTGGCATCCAGCGCAGACAAAAAGGCAGGTTTGCATTTATTAGACCGGCTATCGAAAGCCGGTCCTGAGCGCAAACCTGGTTTTTTTTGGGGGGACCCGGATATTTACTTTTGCAGTTCGACTGGATTGCTCAGGGTGCCGATCCCCTCGACGGACACCTCAACGGTGTCCCCGGGCATCAGAAATACGGGCGGTTTTCGAGTGAATCCGACTCCGCTGGGAGTTCCGGTAAGGATTACCGATCCCGGCAGCAGCGTCGCACCGGTCGAAAGATAAGCAATCAGCTCGGCGACCGAGAAGATCATATCCGATGTGTTGGCGTCCTGCATCACCTGGCCGTTGAGCTTGCACGTCACACGCAGCTTCTGAGGGTCGGTGAGCTCATCGGCGGTGACCAACTCAGGCCCTAAGGGACAGAATGTGTCGAAGCTTTTACCCCGCACCCACTGGCCCGCTCCGCGTTTGCCCTGCCAGCGTCGGGCGGAAACATCGTTGGCCACGGTGTATCCGATAACGTAGTCCAGGGCGTCCGCAGCGGCAACATCTTTGGCCGCCCGGCCGATGACGACGGCCAGTTCCGCCTCATAGTCGACCTCCGGCGGTTCCATGCAGCTGGGATGCAGCACGATGGGATCGGCGGGATGGGCGACCGACGCCGGATTCTTCATGAACAAAACGGGATAGCGCGGTTCCTCCATACCGGTCTCCGCGGCATGCTGGCGATAGTTGAGGCCGATGCCAAAAATGGCGGGGGGTGCCACGGGGGCCAGCAGTTTTTTCACCCGGCAGGTTTCGCCGGTCAGCCTCAATCCGCTGAATATGTCCCTTTCCAACAGCGCCGCCGCCCCGCTTTCATAGCTATGGCCGTAACGAATTTGGTCCCTTTCATCAACAAATCTTACGATACGCATCGCTGATCCTTTCTCGCCGCCCACTGGCGATCGCGCAGATAGTTATTTGTTTTCATTATATTAATAATTTGATAGCTGCTTTTTTCAGTCTGAACAGATATAAAAAATAGACTTTAAAGTCAAGATGATTAACTTAAAAGACGTTTGAACAAATGCTCCAACCCAGGAGGGGTACTATGCTTGACACGACGATTGTCGGCAGCCTGCCCAAACCGGAATGGCTGGCGGAGCCGGAAAAACTATGGGCCAGTTGGCGGCTTCAGGGCGAAGAACTCAGGCGGGCCCAGCAACGCGCCGCCGCCGAGTGGCTCGAACACCAGGAAAAAGCGGGCATTGATATCGTCACCGACGGCGAGCAGTTCCGCATTCATTTCGTACACGGTTTCCTGGAGCACATCCAGGGCATTGACTGGGAGAAGAAAACCGCCATGGGGATCCGCGACAACCGCTACACCGTTCAGGTGCCGACCGTGACCGGGCCGGTTTCCCGGCCCCGACCCGTGCATCTGGATGAGGTTCGCTTCACCCGGGACCAAACCGACCGCAGGCTGAAATTTACCTTGCCCGGCCCCATGACGATCTGCGACACGATCGCCGATGCTTATTACCTGCGTCGTTCGGACATGGCAATGGCCTTTGCAGAAATCCTAAACCATGAGGCGCGCGAGTTGGCCGCCGCCGGGGTGGATGTAATCCAATTCGATGAACCGGCCTTTAATGTCTTTTTTGATGATGTGCGCCAATGGGGCATTGCCGCCTTGGAACGTGCGATCGAGGGTCTAACCTGCACGACCGCCGTGCACATCTGCTACGGCTACGGCATCGAGGAAAACCTGCGCTGGAAAAAAAACCTGGGCAATGAGTGGCGGCAGTACGAAGAGATTTTTCCGGCCTTAAACGCCAGCCGCATCGATCAGGTTTCGGTGGAGTGCGCCGAATCCCGGGTGCCGCTTTCCCTGCTGGGCCTTTTAAAGGACAAAGACGTGATGGTTGGTGCGGTGGCCGTAACCCCGGATCGGGTGGAAGCACCGGAGGAAGTAGCGGCTACGGTTCGTGCAGCGATGCAGTATGTGGATGCCCAAAGGCTTTACCCTTGCACCAACTGCGGGATGACGCCCATCCCCTACGGCATCGCCCTCGGCAAACTCAACAGCCTGGCAGCTGGCGCGGCCATCGTGCGGAACAGTCTGTAAACGCCGCCAAACGGTCTGCCTTTTGGCTTAGTTAAAACATAAATTGAACAGCGCTCAGGTTAAAATTGTTGTCTATCAAATCGCTTAAATTTAATGGCAATCAGCTAATGGCAATCAGCTCGAATGCAGGACTTTGAGCTTGGCGTTGATTAACTGGTCGTGTGAAAGGCGCAGCAGGTTTTTGAGCTTGTTCATCAAGTAATGCTCGTAGCGGTCCATTTCGACAAAGAGGGCGCAGGTTGCCACGCGGATATCGTGCTTCGATCGGCCGGGGTCCTTTTTAGATCCTTCAGCAGCATTTTTGCTGAAGAAGCGTTTGAGGCTGTCAAGCATCTAAAAACCTCCTTGCGGTAAATCCAAATTAAACGCATACCAACCGTTTTCAAGACGCTGGCAAAGACAGACTGGATATACGGCAGCTGGATTAATTTGTCAAATTTTGTGTATGACCTGAACCGGTGGATTCTATTTTGGCGAAGCCAAAACCAGGGTCCAGTAAATCCCATAATTGGAAATCAGGCGGCAGAATGAACCTCAACAATTTAAATATTAGCGGCGCCTGGCATGCCGATGTCGACACTTTGGAGAAATTCAGCCGGGATATGAGTATGTACCGCATCCTCCCCGCACTGGTGGTCGAACCCAAAAACGAGGAGGATGTCGTCAGCACCCTGCGGTTTGCGCGCAGCGAAGGGCTGAGCCTTGTGTCGCGCTCCGGCGGAAGCGACCTCAGCGGTGCTTCGATCGGTCCGGGGATTATATTGAATTTTAAAAAACACCTCAACCGGTTGGTCAGAGCCGGTGAGCAAACCATCGTGCAGCCGGGCATGATCCTGGATCACTTTGTCAAGCAAATATCCGAGCACCAGCTGATGCTGCCCGCCGTCCCTTCGAGCAGCGCCATCTGCGCCCTGGGCGGAAACGTCGGCACCCGCTCCACCGGTCCCCGGACCGCCAAGTACGGCACCCTGGATGCCTTTGTGACCTCTCTCAGATTTGTCAGCGCCGCGGGTGAAGTGGTCGACACGGCCCGGGCTCTGCCCGATTACCTGGCAGCCGGACTGCGGCAGATTCAGCAAAATTTTCTGGCGGATGCCGCCAGCCGCGCCATTGTTGACAACAGGCCGTTTATTGCCGGCGGATATAATCTCAAGGCCTTCATCCGTTATACGGATTTGGGCGAACTGGCCGCCCACCTGCTGGTGGGAAGCGTCGGCACACTGGGGATCGTGACCGAAATACGGTTGAAATTGCTGCCCCAGCGGCCTGCGATGGGGACCTTTGCGGCCCATTTCAGGGACTATGATGAATTTGCCGAGGCGGCCGTGCGTTTGAAAGCCCTGGACCCCGCTGCTTTGGAATTTTCGGACGCCTCGTGTGCCGGGCGCGTCAACGGGCAAATCCTCAACTTGGAAGATCCGAGCATCATCGGCACCCTGGTGGCGGAATTCGACGCTTCAACCGAGCAGGCCCAGGCGGGCCGGGAAATCGTTGAAGCCTGCAACGTCGCCCGCCTATGGGATATCGGCCGGGGCAGCGCGGAAGAGGCCGCCCTGTGGCAGGACCGCCGCCGGATTCAACCGTCGCTCATGAAATATTGTCGCGCAAAAAAGCTGCTGCTTCCATCGGTGATTGATGATGTTGCCATCCACTTAAAAGACTTTGGTGCAGTCATTCCGGAGCTCCAGGCGCTCATGCAGCAGTTGGGTGTTGAGATCTCCTTCTACGGGCACCTCGGCTTCGGCAGCATTCATGCCAGACCCTATTTCGATTCGACCGCCGGCCATCTGGCCGAGCAAATTGAAACGGTTTCGCAAGAAACCTTTAAAATCCTGCGCAAATATAACGGGACCCTGGTGGGTGAGCATAATGCCGGAAGGTCCCGCTCTCTTTACCTGGAGCCGGAGCTGGGGCCCGCTTACATCTACCTGCGTGAAATCAAGGCGCTGTTTGATCCCGATGATTTGCTAAACCCCGGCGTGCTGTTTGACACGGCGCCCATCGGCACCCACATGGACTTTGAAGTGCGATGAGCCCTTTGCTTTAGCCTGTTGGACCACGGGGTGCCTGTGACGCCTCAGGCGGTGGTGAGTCGAATAACCCGTTGACCTAAGGCAGAAAATTCGAAATCCGAATACCGAAATCCGAAACAAATCCAAAATTCAAATTCCAAAATGGCCCAAACGCAACAGTCCGCCGGTTTCCTTAAAATTTATGGGAGACGGTATCACGATTTTGGGGTCATTTCCTTGATGGGGGTTGATAGTTGACAAGGACCATGCCGAAGCTCACCAGGATCAGGGCCGCAATCAGGTTGGAGCTGATGGCCTCGCCCAGAATCAGGATTCCGCTGAAAAGCACCCCGAACACCGGCGTAAAAAAAGAAAACGCGTGCATTAAACTGACAGGATAGCGGGAAACGAGCACAAACCACACCAAATAACTGAGAAAGGCCACGATGATGCACTGGTAGAACAGCGAAAAACCCAGGGCGAAGGAGATGCCTGACAAAAGGGTGTCCTCCAGCAGCATGCTCAGGATCAGCAGAAACGGCGCTGAAAAAAACAACTGGTAGAAGAGGATTTGAAGTGCCTGGGTTTGGTGGACCAGATATTTTTTGATGTAAACCGTGGTTGCGCCCCACAAGGCGCCGGCGATGATAAACAACACATCGCCGGGCAGCGCCTCGAAGGAAACGGTGCCGATATCTTTTATGAATAAAACCACCACGCCGCAAAAAGCCGACATCAATCCGGCGGCCTTCCAGAGATTGAACCGGTCGCCAACCAGAAAGAAATGGGCTCCCAAAGCTGCAAAGAAAGGAGCGCAATAGAGAATCACATACCCGCGGGAAGCCAGGGTGTATTGCAGGCCCACGAAAATCAGGCCAAACTCGGATCCGAAAAGAATTCCGACGACAACGCCGTGCCATAAAATTACCCTGGAGGGGAAAATCGTGATGTGCCGGGTTTTCATCCAGATGAAAAGGCAGACACTGGCAACCACGGAGCGCAGGCCGGCCATGAATATGGGGGCCATTTCCCGGGCTCCGATTTTGACAAATGCCATGTTGCTGCCCCAGATCATGGCCAGGAACAGGAGGATGGCGATCGGCTGCCAGCGAAGTTGTGCTTTATACATAAGCGCTGTCTTGAGCCTGAATTGCGGGTTGATATGGATCTACGAAAAGCAGGTAGAGGTTAATCGAAAGTTTTTAAACCTGTTAGCGCGTCGTTGTCAACTTATTCTGCGTGAAATGACTTTCCGATTTTGCGGGGTTGGAAAAGTTGGTACGGGCGCAATTTTTGACAATACCGTCCGCGCTGATGCCGGCAGGCGACCGTTCATTTTAAAGGCCTGGATAACTTCAAAGGCTTTGCGGGCTTCATCCAGGCGTTTGTGGAAGCGGGTAATTTTAACCTGCGCCAGCCCGGCCGCATCCATGATTTCAACGATATGCCGGCCCGCAAGCGCCCGCTTGCCGGCATGGGACACCAGATTTGAGAGCACGTTCATAAGGTGGCGGTGGGAGTCATCGGGAAGGGCTGCGGCAATTTTTCGGCAGCTAAACTGGTAGCAGACCGGCGGTCTGCCGCAGGCAAGGGCGCAGCCGGAGGGAGTCAGCCAACCCCGTTCGGCGGTATATTTTGTTTGAGGCGGGTATGTTTCGCGCAGCAGCGCCAAAAAGGGGCTGTCGATGCTTTCGCGGCAATACTCCGGGCGGCAGCAGACTGTTTCACAAACCGAACAGTGAGGGCCGCAGAGCTTTGCAATCCACGGCCGCACCTCGGCTTCAAAATCTGCGTATTCTTTAACTATCTGAAAAAGTTCGGATGTCATTGTTGGTTTTAACTTAATTGGCGCCATAGACCCGGGTTACGAGGTTTTTAAACCAATCGGGTTTTTCCGAAAGAACATAAATCAACATCAGGGCCGTGATCGGAATGGGTATAATTGTATCGACTACGGCAAATAGTATCAGATAGATCAAAAGCCTGCTGTTCGTTTTCATACGCCTTCCGTTATCGTTGAAATTTGGGTTGACCGCCTAGGCCCGGTACCCGCGCGCCCTTGCGCCTGACGCGGATCACACCATCCAGGGCCGGGTGAAACCGGACTGCTTTCGACCCTGAGAACCGTTTTTTCGGACAGTATAGAGACAACCGGGGCGGTCGTCAATCATTAGCAGGAGTACCGCCGGTTTGCATTTTGCATTTGCAATTGGCAAATTGCCAGCGGAAAATTCCTTCGTCAACAGGGCCTGAAAATTTTATACATTCTAATTATCTGAATTTTTTGGGCAATAAAAAACGTCGTCGGGCCGGGGCGCTTTTGGAATATTCCTTGCATTGATAAATCTTCGTTCTGAAGTCGTCACCCAATCTAACATAAAACAATAAACCACGGGACGGCCGCCGGCCTCCAACGGTTAAACTTTAAAAGAGAGTTTGCGGTGACACTTTGACGGTTTCTCGGATGCGCGTCGGTGATAAGAAGACGGCTTATCGGGGGCCGAATTAATCGGCAAGGGGTTGTGGGGTAAACTGGTTAATTTTTCAGCCTAATTCCTTGTACGGGGTGGTTCAATCGAACCACCCTTTTTTTCTTCTGCGGCGGTCAGCCTGAAAAAGAACCCTGAGCTTTCAAAAAAGAGTGCTTTTCTTCCGGGCCCCGGCAATCATAGTTTGACTTCTTCTCTAAAGGCAAAGCGAATCCGGTTGTCCAGATAGTAAGCCAGGGCGGGCATGAACTTGTAGAGTTTAACACCGAAACGTTCCCCAAAGCCGGCTAAATCCAAAGGTGCGTCTTTGTCGAAAAACTCTCTTGTAAACGGGTATTTCTTCAGGTATGCCCGCAGCGCCTGCAGCGCCTCCCGTCCAACCGCCACCGGCCGGATGCAGCCGGTCATCTGCAGACCTCGTATTTCCTTCCACGTTGAGGCCGGGGAATATACGGCCGAAGATGCCTGGCCGCTTTTCAGCGCTTCGCGAATGTGCCGGGATTCGGGACCGGACAGAAAATAAAATGCGGATTTGGAGAAAACATAATAGACCGGTGCGGCCCAGGCGACATTTTCACCGGCCGTCGCCAGGGTCATGGTCGTCTGGCCGGCTGCCAGTCGACCGGCCATATTTTTCAGCTCCAGTTCCGACGGATTTTGTTGGGGGTCCCGCGAAGGTGGCATGATGCTTGAAACCCTTTGTTCGGCGTTCAGCGCGTCTTGCTTGAGAAACCTACCTGAAAAACCGGCCTTTTAAAAGGGCTAATTTTTTTTATGATGATCACATTCGGGGGTTCCCACCGCCAGGCGCGTGATGGCAATTTTGCCCTCATCAAAGCAAACCGCCACATCCGTTCCAGGTTTGCGCGGACGCTCATGGATGCTGCCCCGGTAGTTATATTCGCCGCCGGCGATGAAAAAATCATATTTATGCGGGTGGGTGTCCAGGCCGCAGAACTTATATTTCAAATCCGTGTGGGCTTCCAGCGGGTGGGGCAGGTTGACATTCCAGAAATGGGCCTCGGGCAGCTCCAGCGCCATAATCATTTTGAGGATCGAACCGGCGTGCAAGCCGGTGATTTCCCAGTTGATTTCACAATCTTTGGCAATGTACTGCGATATGGCGATGGCGCGGCAGCCTAATATGGCCGCCTCGCGCGCGGCGGCAACGGTGCCTGAGTTGTAGACATCGGAACCGAGGTTGGCGCCCGGGTTGATTCCGGCGATCACCCAATCGCTATCCGGCGCGATCTGTTTGAGGGCGATTCGAACGCAATCCGCCGGTGTACCGCCAACGCCCATCCGATCTTGAGCGATCTTTTCAACCCGCAGCGGGGATCGCGTGGTAACTCTGTGAGCGATGCCGGACTGAGGCTGAAGCGGTGCGATAGTTACGATTTGGCCGGCATCCTGCAGGCAGCGGTGCAGCATTTCAAGACCGGGGCCCTCGATGCCGTCGTCGTTTGTCAGAACAATTTTCAAAATCAGGGGGATCTCCTTACGTTTTTAAAATGGCTGCGGGGTTGATGGCCGGCCGCCTACGCTCCCGGCATCCCATCGCGGCACTTTTGCTCCAGTTGATCAACGATACGCTTAATCATTTGATCACTCAGCAGTCGCGGTTTGATGTTTTTGAAAAGGGCCGTGAACTGCTGCGGATTTACCACGGATATGCCGTCGGCCGTAGTTCTTTTTACAAACCAGCCCGGCAGGGCCACAATGGCCCTGGCAGCCACCGGTTCTCCGGCCGCAGTGCTGATCCAATTCGACAGCCAGTCCGCCTGCCTTTCGGCGTGTTCGATGGTTTTGAAGTCGTCTCCGTTCGGGAAGCCGAGCATTTTCCCGTTATACACGACGGTTGCATCCGCATGACGGTTTTTAGAGGTGGGTTTTGATTGCACTTTGGTTTCGACGGCAAATATACCCGAGCGTCCCACGACTATATGATCGATGTTGGATTTTTCAGCTGGAAAGTCATGGTATACCAGATTGCCCTCCCGCATCAACTGGTTGAGCGCCTGGCCGACGGCGACCGCGCCTTCATACCGCAAATGCAGATTCCGTCTTGCCTTTAAATGCTTCAGGGCCTTGAAGAGAAAAAAAAATATGAAAAGTGAACCTGCGGCCGCATAAAGGGCGGCATCTTCAGCCCTGAATTCGAGTTTGGCAAAGTAGACTTGGCACAATAATCCTGAATAAAAGAATAAAGGATAGACCGTCAGCAAAGTTAAATCGAAGTTTATTTCCTCGTTGAGGCGATTTATTTGCAGGCCTATTGATTGACCGGGGGCTCTTGACAAATCATTCGTAAACGGCGCGCCTCTAATTTTCAACCGGTAGTAGCTTCGACATAAATACCGTATCGGAAAGTACGCCGCCAATGGTCCGAGCAACAAAAAAAGTGGCAGTAAACTAGGTGTCAATCTCAAAATTCGGATTGTCCATTCATAAATTGCAGTTTCACAGAACCGATCGCAATGATATCTTCATGTTTAAGAAGGGTGGATTTTTTAACGATTTTTTCGTTGACCCTCGGCTTGCTCATCCCGCCGACATAGCATAGATGGAAGCCGTCCGGTTGTTTCTTGATGGTGATCGCCGTCTGTCCCATGAACAGACCCTTGACCACAATATCAGAGGTTGGATGCTTCCCGACGGTCGTGTATCTTCTGGTGAGTTTAATTTCACCTGTGCCGCCGGCAAGAAAGTTTAAAGCGCCGACCGGCTCTTTTCTTTTTGCAGAAGGCGCCATGTGCATTTTGGTCCTCATTTCTTTTCTCAGGGTTCGAAACCGGCTGTTATCCCAAAAGCCGGCCACGTTAATAATACTTTTGGTCGGGTTGCTTTTTCTCAGGCTGCTTCGATGCTGGTTGGTATCCAGAATGATGGTTCTTTCCAGTTCCTCATTATCGTCATGCGGCATTTTTTCTTTTTCGCCATAGCTGAATACAAGCGAATGTTCGCCGATGTTGATCACGTCTCCATGTTTGAGCCAGTGCGAATTTATAAGCTGCTCGTTGACGAAGGAGCCATTTTTGCTCTGCAGATCAATCAGCACAAATCCGTCGCCGACCGAGTCGATTTTGGCGTGATGTCCGGAGACAGCCAGGTCCTGGATCACCAAATTGTTTTTATTGCGCCGGCCAATCGTCAAGGCAACGCCTTTTTGAAGCGGATAATCTCCCAGCATTTTATTTTTCAATTTCAGCGTTAGGGTCGGCATCGTGTTTCTTTAACATTTTGAATTTACTTCTAAATATTCGGCTGCCGAATAATTTCCAGAAACCCTGCAGGTGCGGATTTGAAAAAAAACAGCCGAAAGCGAATCATTGCCATAATAGGCGAATTTCATTAAAATTTCAAATAATTATAAATATAGTCGGGACCGTGCTTTTTTTTGCTTTCACCATCTGGCTCTGACTTTTCTAATTATTCATCATCGGCATATCGGTAAAAATACTTGAGAATATATTGTCTGTCATATTGATGCATTAATGACAGGTTGAACCGCCCGGCGGAGGATTGGGGAAGTATCTTTTTTATACGGGGATTGGCGGCCTGACCAGAGGGGCAGCCAGGCACGGTAGGCCTTCAGCCTTAAAGCGAACCGGTTTGCCGGTATTGCCTTAAAGATCTGCCCCGAATAATCCTGAATTTTTTAGCAGCAAATTTTGCACCCGATTCACTGCGGTAACTTGACCTCAAACTTCAATGAGGCGCATTTTTGAAAATTCAGGCAGCAGCTACCCCAGGGCGGCTTGCAGCACCTCCAGCACTTTGGCCGGATGCTTCGCGGCGTCGGCCACAGTGGGCCAATGCTTTTTAACTTTGCCGTCCGGTCCGACCCACACGGTGGAACGGATGACGCCCATGCTGACCTTGCCGTACATCTTCTTTTCCCCGAAGGCACCGTACTCGGTCATCACCTTTTTTTCCGGGTCGCACAAAATAGGAAAAGGGATCTTGAGCTGTTCAATGAATTTTTGGTGAGATATTTCACCGTCGGGGGAAATTCCCAGTACCATCGTGTCTAGTTTTTGGAATTCGCCGTAAATGTCACGGAATCCCTCGGCTTCCTTGGTTCACC
>CAYTBC010000014.1:0-46598 GCA_964435765.1 uncultured Desulfosarcina sp. | reverse complement strand
CCAGCAGTACGATCACCGTCACAACGGGCGTCCTGGCAAATCTTACCATCAGCCCGGACACGGCTGCACTTACCGCCGACGACACGCAGCAGTTCGCCGTCTCAGGTCAGGATTCAGACGGCAATCCAGTCACCAGCCTTGGCACCCTCAGCTGGAGCGTCAACGGCGGCATCGGCACCATTGACGCCAACGGCCTGCTTGAAGCCGCCACCGCGGGCAGCGGCACGGTCACCGTTGCCAGCAGCATCGGCAGCCTCTCCGATACCAGCGATACGATCACCGTCACGCCGGGAATCCTGGCGAATCTTACCGTCAGCCCGGATACGGCCACACTCACCGCCGATGACACGCGACAGTTTGCCGTCTCCGGTGTGGATTCAGACGGCAATCAGGTTACCAGCCTTGGCACCCTCAACTGGAGCGTCAGCGGCGGCATCGGGGACATTGACGGCAGCGGCCTCTTCCATGCCGCCGCTGTCGGTACAGGCTTGGTTTCAGTTGCCAGCAGCGTCAACGGTGTCCAGGATGCCAGTGGAATGATTACCGTCATAAAAGATGATGATAATGATGGCATGCCGGATGATTGGGAATTGGCCAACGGTCTGGACCCTTACAACAATGACGCCGCCGGCGACCCGGACCACGACACCCTCAACAATGAACAAGAATACGTCCATGGAACTGATCCCTGGAAAACCGACAGTGACGGCGACGGCATCGGCGACGGTACCGAGGCGGCCATGATCACCGATCCGCTGGATCCCGACAGCCGGCCTGAAATCGGGCTCACAACCTCCAAGATGCGGGTCACCGACGTCACGCCCGCCTCATTTTGCCTGGTCTGGGTGACGAACCAGACCGCGGGCTGTTTTGCCAATGTCTACACCGACCCACAGGGCACAAATCTGCTCAAAACGCTCACCATCACCGATCAGAGCGCCGCCCATCCGCCGGCTGCCGACAACGGCGTTATGAAAGTCAAGGTTTCCGGTCTGTCGCCGGACACGACCTACTATTTCCAAATGATCACCGCAAGCAGTGAAGCCGTCCTGGTTGAACCGGCAATCGGCGATCTGCCCAGCGTGCGCACTGAGATCGGCAATCTGCCGGTCACCAACGATCTTCTTGCCCATCGGGTCCTGCACAGCGATGGGACCCCGGCAGCCGGGGCGTTGCTTGTGGCCGAGGTTGAAGGCGCAAACTATCCCATCTCCGGCTGGGTTGGCGATGGTGTTCCAAATCCCTATGCTTTGCTAAACCTCAACAACATCTACAGCCAGGCAAATCACAAAAATATAGAGTTGGTCGGTGGAGAGGCCATCAGCCTGGAGAGTATCGGCGGCGCGATGGGATTCCGGCTCCTGACCACGGCGGTTCCGCCGGAAAGCGGCGGAATCCAGTTGCCGGATCCTTTGCCCCAGGATGCCCAGTGCATCCTGGACGCAACCGCACCGGTCATTGATACCGACCAGCTGTATCCGGCTTCCGGGACGCTCGTCAATAATAACAGGCCCCTCATTGCGACAAGCTACTTCGATGAGTACAGCCCGATTGACCCGGTTTCGGTCAAATTGCTGATGGATGGTGTCGATGTCACCGGCCAGGCGACAGTCAATGCCACCGGCATCGCGTATACGCCCCCAAGTCCGCTGGCCGACGGCAGCCACATACTGACCCTCTCCGTTGCCGACCACTGGGGGTATGCCGCTGACCCCTTTAGCTGGACCTTTATGGTGGATGCGACACCACCCACAGGCGTCATCGCATATTCGATCAGTGCTCCGACTAACCAGGACCTGGATGCGATCCTGCAGCCGAATGAACCGGTGACTATCACCAACAATAATGGCCGGAATACCTACACATTTACCACCAATGGCAGCTTTGCCTTTGAGTTTATCGATAATGCCGGCAACGCCGGTACCGCCACCGCCACGGTAGACTGGATCGATAAGACGGCGCCGGCGATCACCTTTACTACTCCCAATAGTGGTGATTACCTCTATCCGGAACTTCAGACCGTGCGTTGGACCATCGAAGAGGAAAATCCGGCCGGAGTCAATCTGACTGTAAACGGCAGCAGTCAAACGCTGGAGCCTCTCTCGGTTGAGAGTCCCATCGAATTATCACCCGGGGTGAACACCATTGAACTCATTGCTGTAGATCAGGCGGGCAATTCCGCAGTTGCAGCCATCCAGGTTTTTCTGGATGAGGATTACGATGGTGACGGCGTGAGAGATAAAATAGATCCCGATGATGATAATGATGGCATGCCGGATGATTGGGAATTGGCCAACGGTCTTGACCCTTACAACAATAACGCTGCCGGCGACCCGGACCACGACACCCTCAACAATGAACAAGAATACGTCCATGGAACTGATCCCTGGAAAACCGACAGTGACGGCGACGGCATCGGCGACGGTACCGAGGCGGCCATGATCACCGATCCGCTGGATCCCGACAGCCGGCCTGAAATCGGGCTCACAACCTCCAAGATGCGGGTCACCGACGTCACGCCCGCCTCATTTTGCCTGGTCTGGGTGACGAACCAGACCGCGGGCTGTTTTGCCAATGTCTACACCGACCCACAGGGCACAAATCTGCTCAAAACGCTCACCATCACCGATCAGAGCGCCGCCCATCCGCCGGCTGCCGACAACGGCGTTATGAAAGTCAAGGTTTCCGGTCTGTCGCCGGACACGACCTACTATTTCCAAATGATCACCGCAAGCAGTGAAGCCGTCCTGGTTGAACCGGCAATCGGCGATCTGCCCAGCGTGCGCACTGAGATCGGCAATCTGCCGGTCACCAACGATCTTCTTGCCCATCGGGTCCTGCACAGCGATGGGACCCCGGCAGCCGGGGCGTTGCTTGTGGCCGAGGTTGAAGGCGCAAACTATCCCATCTCCGGCTGGGTTGGCGATGGTGTTCCAAATCCCTATGCTTTGCTAAACCTCAACAACATCTACAGCCAGGCAAATCACAAAAATATAGAGTTGGTCGGTGGAGAGGCCATCAGCCTGGAGAGTATCGGCGGCGCGATGGGATTCCGGCTCCTGACCACGGCGGTTCCGCCGGAAAGCGGCGGAATCCAGTTGCCGGATCCTTTGCCCCAGGATGCCCAGTGCATCCTGGACGCAACCGCACCGGTCATTGATACCGACCAGCTGTATCCGGCTTCCGGGACGCTCGTCAATAATAACAGGCCCCTCATTGCGACAAGCTACTTCGATGAGTACAGCCCGATTGACCCGGTTTCGGTCAAATTGCTGATGGATGGTGTCGATGTCACCGGCCAGGCGACAGTCAATGCCACCGGCATCGCGTATACGCCCCCAAGTCCGCTGGCCGACGGCAGCCACATACTGACCCTCTCCGTTGCCGACCACTGGGGGTATGCCGCTGACCCCTTTAGCTGGACTTTTATGGTGGATGCGACGGCTCCGATAGTCATCATTACTGCTCCTAACAATGGTGATTATCTCTACCCGGCGCTTCAGACCGTGCGCTGGACCATCGAAGGGGAGATTCCGACCAGCCTCATCCTGACCGTAAACGGCAGCAGTGAAGCACTGGCGCTAAACGCAACCGAAACCGCGGTGGAACTGAGCCCCGGCGTGAATACGATTGAGCTTTCAGCTTTGGATCAGGCAGGCAATCCCACAACTGCCACTGTTCAAGTGACTTTAGACGGCGACCGCGACGGTGATGGAATTGCCGACTACTATGATCCTGATGATGACAACGATTCGATGCCGGATAGTTGGGAAGCCGCCAATGGATTTGATCCCTTTGATCCTTTTGACGCGCGGCTGGATAGCGACGGCGACGGCCATGCCAATCTTACTGAATACAGCGCTGGTACCGATCCGCAGGATTCAGCAAGTTATCCGGCGGTCTTACCGGGTGTGGACCACGTCGTCGTTACCGATGTGACCTCTGATGGGTTTTCCGTGATCTGGCAGGCCTCCGAGCCAAGCACCTGCAGTCTGGAAGTCTATGACGAGTCCGGGGCGCTGCTAAACAATCTTGACAAAGTATCCGAGAGCCAGTTGTATCCGCCGGCAGAAGATGTTGGCGTCATGAAGGTCACGGTGAGCGGCCTGGAAGCCGACAAAATCTATTACTTCCAGACCTTAACCATATCCAAGGCGAGCGGCCAAGCCCTTTTTACGCCCTTATATCCGGATGTCTTTGAAGTGGTAACCGAATCGGCTGATGCGATTGTGGTCAACGATCTCATCAAGCAAAGGATCTATGACGAAGATGGCTATCCGGCCGAGGGCGCCCTGCTGGTGGCGTCTGTGGCCGGGGGTGATTACCCGGTCACCGCCTGGATCGGCCAGGATACGACCAGTCCTTGGGCTCGGGTGGATCTTAACCGGATTTATTCGGAACTGACCCATAAAAATCTTCAGCTGCAGGGAGATGAAGAGCTGACTCTTTGGAGTTTCGGTGGGCAAGCGGGCAATTATGTAAACATTCAAAAGGTCGCCCAACCCATCGGAGCCGAGCAGGCGGCATTGCCGGATGCCGCCTACCTTAGCATGGAACGGGGTTATTCCTTTAATTTGAATTCGGATCTAAATTTCGTCTGCCTACCGCTCTATACGGAAACGTCTTTTTCTTCGCACAGCCTGCTTATCTATCTGGAAGAACAGGCAGCGGGAGATTCAGATGTGGTTGCAAGCATCAAACGGTATAATCAGCAAACAGGGAACTGGGATATGACCTCCTGGTTTATGGGGATGCCGGCGGGGCCTGACTTTCCAATCAAACCGGGTGAATCCTATTACATCTACATGAAAGAAAATGTAACTAATGTCTGGTTTGAGGGAATCGCCCTGGGGGCGGCAATCGATCTTTCACCCGGCATGAACCCGGTGTGTCTGCCGGCGGCAAACGAAGGCTTTGCTTATTCGAGCTACGAAATGCTGGAAGATTTAGGTGGTGAGGATCAAGTCTCTTACATCGAAAGATTCAACCCGGAAGAAGGCTGGCAGAGTACGTCATGGTTTCTGGGGTATCCCGCCGGGGATGAATATACAACCCGCCCAGGCGAAGGCTATATCATTCAAATGAACCAAGAAAAATTGAATTGGAGACCGTATTGATAATGACCAAAAAACGAATATTCATTGCTTTGTTCGCGCTGGTGCTGGTGATCGTTGCTTGTGGCATTGGGCAGGCTTTTGTTATGGACGACAGTTTGGTAGTGACCGATGTCACCCCGGTTAAATTTTCTGTGGTCTGGGCGTCCTCTGAAGCGGCTACCTGCTGGGTGAATGTTTTTCTGGATGCAGACGGAACCATGCCCTATGCCGAAGCCAAGATAGAATCTGAAAGTGCGGATCATCCCCCGGCCGAGGAACTCGGTGTGATGAAAGTTCGGGTGGGTGGCCTGAAACCGGATACACTCTACTATTTCCAGATTGTAACCGTTACTAAAGCGAGCCATATTACCGAGCTGTCACCGAGTGCGCCGCCGTTCTCACCGGACTATAGGGTGCGAACCGAAAAAGCAAGCAGGATCGTTCGGAACGACGTCCTGGTTCACAAGGTAAATGATGCCGAGAATTCAACGTCCCTGGGAACGCTGGTCATAGCTACCATTGCCGGGGCCTCCTATCCCATCACCGGCTGGGTGGGTCATGATGTTCCAGACCGGTGGGCTCCAATCAATGCGAATAACTTTTACGATATGAAGGACCATGTCAATTTGGAATTGGCTGGAGGCGAAGAAATCCATTTGAGGCTGTTTGGAGGTTTGCTGGGATTTGCTGAGACTCAAGATACTGTTCCCAAAGAAACAGGTGGCATGCAGCAGCTCTAAATCGCTGCCCATAACCTATTTTTATAAGCCCCCGGTCAATCAAAACGCCTTGCCTGATCGCCCGATCGGCTCAGTATAAAAAGTTCGGTGGTGAGGCTTTCGTCGCTTTTACGAGAACCGGTCAATTGAATAGCAGACACATTGACTGTTTATTCGGGGGATAGGACCTTTAATGAAAGATGGGATACCATGGGATCAAAGTCGCGATCATCGTGCAATAATGGCAATCCCTCAAGAATGCAATAGGTTCCGATGAAAATATCGATCGTCTTGCGAACCGTTACGCCCTTTTTTCTGAGTACTCTGTAGTTTTGAGCGCTCTGCACAGCGACTTGGTAGCCTCCAATTTGGCGAAAAGGAAGGATACTCAGGAAGGATTTTGCTGATTCATAGTCATTATCTGATCGAAACCCCTGTAAAATTTCGGCCAGAATTAAATCACCGATAATGACGGGAACATCTGACAGAAGATTATCCAGCAGATTGGTCTGCCACGTTTGCTGCCCGTTGAAATAATCGATCCATACGGATGAATCGACCAGTATCATTTATCCAGCCTCATTTTTTCAAGGTCACCGTCCCATTTTAATTTTCCCCGCAAGCTTTTGATGCGCTCCTGTTTCTTGATTTGGATTAGCAGACGCAGCCCGGTTTCAACCACAGCCTTTTTGGTTTTCAATTGGCTCAGTTCTATGGCTTCGGCCATCAGATTGTCATCAATAACTATATTGGTTCGCATAATTATTCTCCTATGTGTATCTTTTAATTCAAATATACACATCTATGGCATTTTATGCAAGTCCTATCTTCATAGAATATTTGCCGGAATTTAATGGGTTGACCGCATAATTCTAAAAGGTTGATACGACCTGCAAGATCGTTTTCAATCTCATGTTTAAGGAGCCCGGTTGAGTTGACATTTGATAAGGGTAATAGTAATTTTCCAATTCTAGGTGCATCAACCTTAACGTTGCATAAATCTGTAGACCTAATTTAAGAGGGATAGGTGCAAGACCGTTGCTTTTACGAGGTCGATGCTGGTAGGAGCGGAGGTCCCGAGCAGCGGGGATTCTCGATACTTGATGCTGGATAATCACTAGTACACCGCGAGTGAACCCAGGATCACCCACAATAAGGAGGTGGAACCATGGAAATTTATCGTGTCAGATCGGGCGATACCCTTGGCAAAATTGCCAAGTTCTACGGTATTCCGTTGAATCGTTTACTTGGAATTAACCCTCAGATCGTGAACAAAAATAAGATATTCGTCGGACAAGTCATTAATGTTCCCGAACGCCAGACAGAGCCGGGACCCTCGATCCACCGCGAGGCGGTCGGCGATTCCCCGGCAACATGGTTCGCAATTGCGATGCGCGAGATGGAAACCGGGGTGGACGAGGTGGCGGGCCCGGAACACAATCCTCGTATCGTTGAGTACCATCAGAGCACAAGTCTTAAGGCGACCGATGACGAAACCCCGTGGTGCTCGTCATTTGTCAACTGGTGCATGGAGCAGGCCGGTGAGGAGAAGACCAATTCGGCGATGGCCCGCTCATGGCTGAAATGGGGTGAGGAGTTGGCAAAGCCGCGCAAAGGATGCGTGGCGGTATTCTCCCGGGGCAATATTCCCACTGCCGGTCACGTGGGATTCTATGTCGATGAGATTAATGGACGCATCCTGCTGCTGGGCGGCAACCAGAGCAACCAGATAAACATTAATTCATATCCAAAATCGAGTTTGCTTGGCTATCGCTGGCCCAAAGCGACCCCTGCGAAGAAACCGTCTCAGGCCGGCGCCGTAACCGCCGCACAACTCGCAGAGATCATGCCGCATGCTTCCAAGTCCAATATGCGCAAGTATTTGGATCCGCTCAATAAGACCATGCAAAATTACGAGATCAACACACCTCTCAGGCAAGCACACTTCATTGCCCAGCTCGCCCATGAAAGCGGCAGCTTTCGGTATTCGGAAGAGATCGCCAGCGGCAGCGCCTACGAAGGCCGAAGAGATCTGGGCAATACTCAACCGGGTGACGGTCGCAAGTTCAAGGGCCGAGGGCTCATCCAGCTAACCGGGAGATCCAATTACCAGGCCTATGGTCGCGAAATCGGCCGGGATCTGTTGGAAAATCCGGAGTTGGTAGCCACGGACCCGGAGCTGTGTGTGGATGTCGCCGGTTGGTATTGGATGAAACGGGAAATAAACCTTTACGCCGATGCCAATGACATCCGGATGGTAACCAGGAGAATCAATGGCGGCCTCAACGGCTTGACCGACCGGATTGATTATTTCGAACGTGCGCAACACGTGCTCATCTGAAAAAGAGGGTCAAAGCTTGAATAGTGAATAACAATTGACAAAATGCGAATGCATTGATATCAGACCATGATGAGCAGGCCGTGGCGAATTGAATATGAAGGGGCTTTATATCATCTCTTATCGCGGGGAAACGAGCGCAACGATATTTTTATGGACCCGACGGATCGAACCGTTTTTTTAGATACAGTCGGCGAGATGTCCGAGCGGTTCGAAATCAGCATATTCGCCTACGTATTGATGAATAATCATTACCATCTTCTGGCCAAAACCAAGCAGGCCAATTTGAAAAAAGCCATGCAGTGGTTCGGCACCACCTACACTCTGCGCTTCAATCGAAGGCATTTTCGCAGCGGCCACTTATTTCAAGGCCGCTACAAAAGCATGCTCATCCAAAATAATGACTACCTGCTGCAGCTCTCTTACTATATACATCGCAACCCGCTGAGAGCCGGCATTGTCCAAAGGTTAGACGGCTACCGCTGGAGCAGCTACAATGCCTATGCCTATGGCCGCAAAAACCCCAAGTGGTTGTCGACCAATCTGATCTTGTCCCAATTTAAAGGGAAGCAGGATTGCCATCGGAGTTATCGCGAGAACGTTCTAAAATATGCGTCTGAAGAAAAAAGCCTATTCGAAGATCTACGGCATGGCTTCATATTGGGATCAAAACAATTTGTCGAAACAATACGAAAACAATATGCCCCCTCAAGGACCGAGTTTTCCGACCCAAAACAGGGGCAAGTCGCCGAACCCTTTGACCCGGCCAATTACCTGCGCAGAGGGGAAAAAATTTTTGAATGTGAAATCGAACGCTTTGTTCACGCAAAACGGCTTTCCGGAGGCGAGAAAGAAATCCGGGATGTGCTGCTCTATGGTATCTGGAGAACCGGCCAATTAAAGAACGAACACATCGGCCGTCTATTTGGACTGAGCTATTCGGGGGTCAGCCACGCAGTCAAATCGGTAAAACCCAAATTGGCAAGGAATCGAAAACTGCAGACAAAGTTTGATCAGCTTAATTCACTGTTCAGGCGTTGATCATGATTTTCTGCTATTATTTTTTTAACGCCGGTTTTTAAAAAGGAGGTGGCATATGCCTGATATTCGCTACGTTTGCCTTTCGGACATGCATCTGGGAGAAGAAGACAGCCTTTTGACCAATCTCAAGACGGCCAGCACCGAGATTGATTTCACGAAGCCCAGTCCGGTGTTGGAGCAGCTCGTGGCCTGTCTGCGCAAACTCATCGAGCAAAACGAAAAGCCGGAGAAGCCCGCCCTGGTTTTGAACGGCGATATTCTTGAACTGGCGCTGGCCGAAACCAATGAGGCCGCCTTGGTCTTTGAACGCTTCATTGAATTGATCATGCCGCCGGGCAAGGAACTTTTCCATAAGATCATCTATGTCCCCGGCAACCATGACCACCACTTGTGGGAAACGGCGCGGGAGACCCAGTATGTGGACTACCTTGCCGAGATTAAACCGGACAGCTTCCTGCAAAAGCCCTGGCACGCAACCAATTTGTTCCCCGAGCGGACAGAGCGCACGGTGCCTGCGTTTTTCCTGACACGCCTGGTCCGACGGTACGATCATCTGAAGAATTTTACCATAGAAACGATCTATCCCAACATGGGTCTTATGGACGAACAGAAGCGCAAATGCATCATCTTTCATCACGGCCACTTCCTAGAGCCGCTGTACACCTTGATGACTTTTTTGCGGACGCTGATCTTTGCCGACAGCAAACCGCCGGAAGAAATCTGGGACCTGGAGGAGGAAAATTTCGCCTGGATCGACTTCTTCTGGTCCACCATGGGACGTTCGGGGCAGGCCGGCCGGAATATCGAACTCATTTACGAGAAACTGCACGACAAGAAACAGCTTAAGCAACTTCTGAACAATCTGGCAAAAAATCTAGCAAAGAAATATGATTTGCCGGGCTGGGGCGATTTGATGGAAAGAAAGATTCTCGAATGGGTTTTTGACCTGCTTGTAGACCGGTTTTTCGGCCTTGAACGTGCTTACACCGAGAAAGCATTGAGCACGGATACGGAAAAAGGCCTCTGGAAATATATGAACCTGTTTGTATATAACCAGATAAAAACGGAAGTGGACCCGAGCAAATTCGAAAAAATGGAAACCACATTTGTCTTCGGCCACACCCACAAACCGTTCGCGGAGGACATGAATTTTCAGAATTATAGCGGGTGGGTCAATGTATACAACACCGGTGGATGGGTGGTCGAGACGATTACCCCGCAGCCGATTCACGGCGGTTCGGTCGTTTTGCTTGACGAAAACCTGAATGCGGCTTCCCTGCGGATGTACAATCAGTCCGAAAAAGCCGAAAACTATTTCGTGGCGGTGGAAGAAGCCGCACGCGCCGGAGACAAAAAAAATCCTTTATACGATCGGATCCAAAAACTGGTAAAGCCCCAGCAAAATCCCTGGAAGAGCTTTTCGCTGGCGGTCGACCGCGCCGTCCGAGTGAGGGCCCAGAATCTGCGGGCACGGATCAATCAGCGGGTGTAAAGCTTTCCGGTTGGAAAAAGGAAAAGCATGGCAAACGGAAATAAATGAAAGGGTTTTTATGAAAAAAAGAACCGCAGAAAACGTTTATACCGCTTTTATCGGAGAGGCCAAGGCTTATTTCAGACTGCTGGCATATGCCCAAAAGGCTGAAGAGGAAGAAGTTCCACAAATTGCGCTGTTATTTCGTGCCATCGCTGAGGCGGAAAAAGTTCATGCGACCCGTCATTTAAACCTGGTTAGAGATATTCTGGTTAAAGATACCGACACAAATTTGGAAAATTCCTTCCAGCGTGAAAAATCCATCAGTGAAACTGAATACCCTGAATTCATCAAGGATGCTGAACAGGATGGTGAAGAAGCTGCCGCCCTGGCATTCAGTCAAGCCAGAGATGCTGAGACATTCCACGCAAAATTATATGAGCGGGCCATTTATCATGTGATTAAAAATGAAATAAAAGCTTATCACATATGTCAGGTTTGCGGTTACGTCACGGATAAAAAAATTCCCGATAAATGTCCGATCTGTGGGGCTCCTAAAGAAAAATTTAAAACTATCGAGGGCTGACAGATAACGGCATCTCAAAGAACTTCACCGATTACAATATCCGGGCCAAATCCGTTCTGATATGCAAACGCAATTAAAGGGGGGTTAAAATGGAAGGAATCGTCAAGATTAATGCGAAAGAGCTAAAATCCATGGACGATGCAAAATTTGTTCCCAAAGCTGTATACCAGAGCCAGGGAATGAAAGTCATCCTGGCATATTTTAAGGAAGGCCAGTTTATTCCGGTCCATGCTCCGGAGGTAGAACTGGTTTTGTGTGTTCTCGAAGGACAGGCCGAAGTCGTCGCGGGCGAGGAGCGGGTGACGGTTGGGAGGGATGATATCATCATTGTTCCCAAAGGTGCAAAAAGAGGCGTGAAGGCTTTGTCGGAGCTGACCGTCTTGCATGTCGTTTCGCCCCCGCCTTCCGATCTGGATCACAAAGAAGTTCATGCCAGACTGGCTCAGGGCAAATTTGATTAAGGTTCGCGAAAAAATAAGCAAGATTTCCTATCAAAGCTTCGGATCAGGAGGCAAAAAATGAAGGGCTGGACAAAAGAAGAATTCAGCAACAAGGATTTGATGGCCCCCTGCGGATTATACTGCGGCACCTGCGGTGTTTATATCGCGACCAGGGACGGCAACGAAAAGTTCAAGACCGTTATGGGAAACTTGTACGGCACCAAACCCGAGGAAACGGCTTGTCTGGGGTGTATGCAGCCCGATGCCTCCAAAAAACTTTATGCCTATTGCAAGACCTGCACGATCAGAGACTGCGTCAAAACAAAAGGCTATTACTCCTGCCATCAGTGCGAAGAATGGCCATGTGGTATGATAGAAAATTTTCCGTTTCCAACCGGTGTCACCGTAATGAAAAGAGCCATCCCCATCTGGCGGGCAAAAGTTGCCGAGCACGGGGACGAAAAAGGCAGCGTGGAATGGGCCCGGTTGGAATGCGAACGCTGCCACTGCGCTTCGTGCGGCCAACCGCTTTTCAGAGGTGCACAACGTTGCCGCTCTTGCAAAAAACCGGTCGCCGATGAACTCGACGGGTCACTTTCCAAACGATCTTGAGTGTTGCCATGACATTGAAAAAAGTTTTGACTCATTTGGGGTATGGTATTTGATATCGTTTATTCGTTCTTTCGAGGAGAGAAAATGGCTGCTTATCTCATCGGTCACATTACCGTCAAAAACCCGGACAAATGGAAGATCTACCTCGCCGGCGTTCAAAAATCACTGGAGCCGTTCGAAGCAGAAGTCATATTCCGCGGAAAACGCGCCGCCGTTCTGACCGGCGAGCACCCCTACCAGAATACCGTTGTCATAAAATTTCCCGACCAGCCGACCCTGCAGCAATGGTATCAATCCGAATCATATCAAGCTTTGATTCCCGTGCGGGAACAAGCGGCCGATGTCGTGATCATAAGCTACGATGCCTGAATTTTGCTCCGGAATAAACGCATCGCCGCCGGATGGCACAACAGCAGGAAATCAGTCATTGGGTTTTGATGTCGGTCATCTGATGTTCGGATATTTTTAAGAGTTGCTGGATGCTATCTAAAAAGGTGAACATGAAGAAAAATGCGATTATTCTAACCGGCGGCAAGCTGGCAACCTCCGACGGTAAAACCGCCCATGGCCTGATACGTGGATCCAGCCGCTTTAACATCATCGGCGTTATCGATCCGGCTCAAAGTGGGAAAGACGCCGGCACGGTGTTGGACGGGGTCTGCCGCAACATTCCCGTTTATGCGACCATTGAAGACTTCGTTGACCAAGGCGCTGAAAAAGCGGCGTACGGCATTATCGGTGTTGCTTTGCACGGCGGCAGATTGCCCGCAGACTGGAAGCAGGCCGTGCTGACCGCCATCAAAAGCGGGATGGGCATTGTCAACGGGCTGCATCAGCCGCTGGACAACGACCCGGATCTGCAGGCGGCAGCCGCCAAATACGGAGTTGAACTGGTCGATATTCGCAAACCACGGCCCTTCGATCAACTGCGGTTCTGGAATGGCGACATTTTCGAGGTCAAAGCTCCTAAAATTGCTGTCCTGGGTCTGGATTGCGCCATCGGCAAAAGAACCACCGCCCGGTTAATTGTCGAGATGTGCCGGCAAAACCGCATCCGGGCGGAAATGATTTACACCGGCCAGACCGGCTGGATGCAGGGCTACCCCTACGGGTTTATCCTGGATGCGACGCCGAATGATTTTGTCTGCGGTGAGCTCGAGCGCGCCATCGTGGACTGCGATCGCGAATGTTCGCCGGACCTGATTCTAATTGAAGGCCAATCCAGCCTGCGAAATCCGGCGGGACCGTGCGGGGCCGAGTTTCTGCTCGCAGGCAATGCCAAGGGCGTTATTTTGCAGCACGTGCCGTTTCGAACCTATTTCGAAGATTTGGAAGCTCTAGAATGCTTCCTGCCTAAAATCGAAGATGAAATCGCCCTGATCCACATGTATGGCGCGGAAACCCTGGCCGTTACCCTGAATGGACACGGCGGCAGCGAACGGGACCTGATTGCCTATCAGCAGAAACTTTCCGACAAGCTGGCACTACCCGTGATTCGCCCCTTGCAGGAGGGCGTGGAAGCTCTTTTGCCGGACATCCGCCGCTTCATGGGCATAGAAACCAAAGAATCATAGCCTTAACGCAAACCGAGGTTGTCCTTCAGCGCCCACTCCAGAAACTGGGTATAGACCTGCCACGAGCTTTGGCCGTATCCGCCTGCCATTAAATAAGCTCCTGGGATTCCGCGCTCCTTCAAAAATCCGTACACGAGCTGATCCCGCTGCATCATCTGTTTGAGGGACAGCCTCAGATCGGCGGTCGACGGCAGTTCGTCCTTTTCAAAAGGATCAGACCCCGAAACGACGACGGCAAGATCCGGTTTGGGGAAATTATCAATCTGTTTGAGACCTTCCTGCAGTCTGGCAACATACAGATGGTCTTCGCCCCTGGCCATGGGGATGTCGATATTGCTGGGCGTAAAAGACGGGTTGAACTTGCCCTCCTTATCAAATTTATCTCCGTCCAACGGCCAGCCGTGGGCCATGTGGATGCTCAGCGTTATAATAGAGTCATCATCGCGGGTGAGCGCCGCCGTCCCGTCGCCTTTGTGAGCATCCGTGTCGATCACCCAGCTGGTCCGGATCAGGTTTTCGGCCTGAAGTTTGCGGATGGCAATCACGACGTCATTGAGCAGACAAAAGCCGTTGCCGTATTCATACTGGCCGTGATGCATGCCGCCGCGAAAAGAAAAGCAGAATTTTTTATCCAGCGCCACGCGGCAGCAATGAACGGTGCTGGCGACAGTCGCCAGGGTCCGGTCAAAGAGCTTCGTCAGGGGCAGAACCGCCTTGGCCGGGTTATACCGGTAGTAATTGCCGCGCTCGTCAATCAATTCAAACGTTTTGATAATCTCCTGTTCGAGCTGCTCGGAGTATAGTTTGGCGACATACTTTTCGGCATGCACCCGCTGTAGATCTTCGCGGGTGATCTGCTCTGCAATCCGGTTGATATGCCATTGATCGATTCGGGGACCTAAAACTTGGTGAGCTTTTAAAAATTCAAAAGTTTTGACTGCCCGGCTGGCAAGCACCGGAATTTCGATGCCGAACTCGATCAGGCCCTCATTCAGTTGTTCGTCATATAGGATCATAATTCAGCCCCCAATTGTTGATTGCGGATTTCATTTTTGGATTCATATAAAATAAGTATCCAGACCCTCATTGACAACGAATTGCAAAAAATATCCCCAATAATTTGGGGAATGAAAAACCTGCTCATTGATACCAATATCTATACCGATGCCCTCAATGGAGATGCCCAAGTCATCAAGACGGATTGAGAAAAAAAGGGAAGCCGATACCGACAAATGACATATGGATCGCATCTATTGCTTTACAACATGGCTTAAAATTATATACAATTGATGAACATTTCAAATTCGTGTCGGGACTCGTATTGGTTTAAAATGAAAGGCAATATGGAGCTTTAGTGAACTTAAAAGAATCAAACAACCAGACATGAGGCAACGCATGCAAGACCGAATGAATCCGCCGGCGAAATTTAAGGTTGACGACGAACAAATGCGTTATACTGCGCAAACCCCATCGGACGCCGCCATCGAAACCGCCGTCCAGAAACTGAGCGGCAGGCAGATTGTTCAGGATGCTTCCGAATATGTCAAAAAACATATCAGCCGTCAGCCGCCGGTGCAGCGGTTTTTCAGTTTTATGCCCACCATGTTGACCCGCGTATCTCCGTTTCATTTCAAGAGCAGGACCAAATACCAGGAATGGCCGATGGTTCGTCTGGACTCAGGCGATGCCAACTCCTGGGGACGCATGCGGGTTGTGGGGGAGCTGCTGGTCATTTTTGACGAAACGATCCTTTTCGGCTTGCTGGCCTTGATGACGCGCCACCAAAGTGATGCGTTTGAAACCGGCCAGGAAGAACTGTGCCTTATGGCCGACATTCAACCAAACCCCGCATCTTTCAGCGCCGTCTGGAAAAGCATTCAGCGCCTGGCGGGCACGCGCATCGATCTGGAGCTGTTTAGCGGAAAAGGCCGGAAACGAAAAGACTTGCGGGAAATGACCGGATCGATCCTGAGTTTTGCCGACATCGACAACCAAAACGGCAATATCCGGATCGTGATTAACCCCTATTTTCTCAAAATGTATGCCGAAAGTTTTGTGACCAACATTGACTTGAAATTCAGGTCCAGCCTCAAATCAGATGTCAGCAAGGCTTTCTACCGATTCTACCAGGGCCAGTACGAAAGAGAATCCGACATTGAAATCGCTCGCCTGGCCCGAGCGGTCAACCTGGAAAGGAATCTGGCCGCGCAGCGCCTAAAGGAGAAGGTCCGCACCGGGTTGAAGGAACTCCTGGACAAAGGGTATTTAGAGCACTATCAGATCACGCGCGACGACCGGGTCTCCACAAAAAAATCCGCAGACTCAGCCGCCCATTTTCAAAGTCAAATCCTTGATCCGGCTAAAATTTCGTAACTATCAGACTAAATTATTGGTGTTGTCCGGCAGCGCTGCTCGCTGCCTTCCTTGTCTTTTTCTTCCAGCGCTTTTAGCGCACAGCGAATATTTTATTCTCCGGGAACTCTGTGGGCTCGAACGAAGTGGGCGAGAGAATCATCTTTTCTATTCTGCAATCCACATTCCAATTCATTGCCGACAGGCCAGGATCGGATATTTGACAAAGACGATGGATGCGTCTTTGCCTTGATATTCTTTGGCTTTGGCGACGGCCTCCTCAACCGTTTCGGCAGTGTCAAAGCCGAGCGCCCGATTGATGTCGGCTGGATTTTCCGCACCCGCCACGATCACATTCGCTGCGTGCCTCAGTCTTTTGAGCGGATAGGTGGTCATCAATCCGTGCATGGGGTGAAAACCGTAACAGTGGCGGTACCGGTAGAGATACTCCGGGCGATGAGCGAAATCGTCTTCGAAGATATCGGCAATCTCGTAGGGGTCTTTGTAGTTGGGCAGAATCCCTTGCCAGATCTCCCGGTGCGTGGGATGATGATCATGATTCCAGCTATCCGGACACGGATTGACCAGGATGACCGTACAGCCGGGCTTTCCCATCGCCTCGATGACACCGCCAAAATATCCCATCCCGGTCGAAAGCAGCGTCAAAAGCGGATTCATCACCGAAAAAGCGGCATAGGGGCTCCAGTTCGGGATGCCGTAGAGAACAATATCGCCTTTTTCTGCGACAATTTCACGCCGGGGTTTGAGTTGGGATTTCATCAGCGCCAGCACCGCCTGCCGGGTTTCAAATACGCCCCCGGTCCACACATTGTGCACCTCCAGCGGGTTGGCCAGCGCGGTTTCAACCTTGAAGATGCGCTCTTTGCCGATCTTGCTCTCGATGACGGCGCCCATCTCGTCGAGCATTTCGTGCATTACATTTTTGTTCATGGACATGGACATGCTGTCCGGGGTGTGATGCCAGCGGATGCTGCGATAAGAGCCCAGGCCCACACAGACCGATTTCCAGCCGCCGTTGAACCCGCGCCACACCACCGTATTGACATAAACCGTCAGATCGGAATCGGTCACCCGCTTGTTGACTTCCACGTCATATCCGGATTCGGTAAAACCCAGATGGGTTAAATTATCTTTATCTTCGGCATCGTGGCAGATTAATCGGTATCTGAATTCATTGACAAGGTCTTCACCGATAATCTGGGCCAGCTCGCGGCGGGTGAACTTGCGATGCAGACTATTGGCGCACAGCAGCGTCACGTGGGACCGCTTGACCCCGGCTTTTTCAAGCTCAGCCAGAACCAGCCGAATGGCCGGCTCCCAGACCGGCGCAAAACACGGCACCGATGGATCATCAAAGGCAATGGTCACCTTCCAGTCCGGCCTGGCCAACTCGCTGAGCGGCGGGCGGCCCAAAGGTTGTTGCAGCGCCTGCCGGATCGTTGCTTCAATGTCGCTGACCGCCGACAGGGTTGTGGCAAGCCCCGGCGGGGCAGTCCGGGCGTCATCGGGAAGCGTTATGGGCATCATCCGGTCACCGAATACGATCTCTGCTTTCATCAGACACCTCCGGTATTCCCATTGGCACAGAACGTCATGGGAGTAATCTTAAACCTATAATCCTTGCATTTTGTGATAAAAAAATATTCTCGCAAAGCCGCAAAGGTAATTTATTGAGGTAATCTTGGCGTCTTGGCGTCTTGGCGAGATACCTTTTGGGTTCCGGTTCATCCGGATTAGGTGAGGGGTAAAAATGTTTTTTCCGTCATGCCCGCGAAGGGGGACATTTTTAATCGCGCATCTTTGACTCGATTATAGATGGCGGATCGTAGATTCGATCCTCCCAGTGCATGTAACCGAGAATGGCTTTTATCGTCAGATTGCGCAAAGGCTCCGGCGGCCACGGAATCGTTCGGCGGTTGACAAAAAAGACGTTGGTTAATTCGGTTTGACGTTCCAGAATCAAATCCGCCACGGTTCGCCCGTTTAACTGCGTCATGCTGACCCCGTGGCCGACCGTCCCGAGGCTGTAAACCACATTTTTATCGCCGGCATAGCCGATTGCCGGCGCCATGTCCAACGGCACGGAAACCGGCCCGCCCCATTCATGGGTGAATTTTATGTCTTTTAATACGGGAAAAAGTCCCGTAAAACCGCCGCCCACAATGGCGACATCAACATCGATTTCGCCGTGAAGCGAATCGCCGGGTGAATACTCCCGGGTGGTCATCCAATAACTTTTCTCCTCAAATTTTGCGGCCTGCATTCTGCACCTCCATGCATCAGATATCGCTTAATCGTTGATGGGTTGAGTATTTGATAACTTTTATGGACCAGTTTCCCTATAGTGTCAAGCCAGCCAAATTTTGAAGTTTTCGCTTGCGAATCAGATGAATATTTGGGCTGCCTTTTTTCAAGAAAAGTACTGATCCCTTGGAGGTCTTGCCGAATGGGAATAATGCGGACTGCCGAGGGGGTCTGAGCGCCGGAATTTGATGGCAAGGTGGATCTACATTTTGCTCACAACAGTGTCAGTTTATTTATGGCTTCTCGCGCTAAACCGACCGGCACCGATTTATTCTGAGCTGCGATAATCGTGCCTTCTATTTCGATCAGGACAGCGCCTGTTTAGAAATCCTTAAAATCATCATCACCAAAAGGGATCAATTGCTCCGGACTTGGTTCTCTTTTTCCGCCGACGGCGGTTTGTTTTCTAATAGCTCTTTCCCCCGGGATCTTCAGCTGCGGTTTGATTTTTTCAGCAAACTTGCGTTTGCCGGAAGACGAATCACCGGCAGTTTTCTTCGCTGATCCGCCAACCAGAGAAATCAACTGGGCCACCATTTCCTTCATGTAACCAGCCTGAAAAAGCATTTCTTCGGAAGAAGAGGCGGACGCTTGCGCATTGGCGGCATTTTGCTGGGTGACCTTGTCCATTTCGGTCACGGCCGTGTTCACCTGCTCTATTCCCCGGGCCTGCTCAGCAGAGGCCGCCGCAATCTCCGCCACCAGTTCACCCACCTTGGATGCGCTTTGGGTTACCTGGACAAATGCATCATTTGTGCTGGCAACCAGGTCCGAACCTGTTTTGACTTTCTGCGTCGTATCGTCAATCAAATTTGCGGTGTTCTTGGCAGCGCCGGCCGCTCGCATGGCAAGGTTTCGAACCTCATCAGCCACCACCGCAAAGCCGGCGCCGGCCTCGCCGGCACGCGCCGCTTCCACGGCCGCATTTAAGGCCAGCAGGTTGGTCTGAAAGGCAATCTCGTCAATGGTTTTAATGATTTTGGAGGTTTCTTCACCGGATTTGGAAATTCCCGCCATGGAGGCGGTCAGCTCCGCCATGGATTTATTGGCCAGATCGACGATCTGGCCGGCTTGTTTCATCAACTGATCGGCCTGATTGGCGTTGTCGGCATTCTGTTTGGTCATTGAAGCCATCTCCTCCAAAGATGCAGAGCTTTCTTCAATGGATGCGGCCTGCTCGGACGATCCTTCGGCCAATGAGTGGCTGGTAGAGGTAATTTGAGCCGAAGCCGAACCCACCTGTTCGGCGCCGTCGTTTAACCGGTCGATGATGCGCTTGACCGGTCGGGTGATACTGTGTTGGGCAAAAAAGTATGACACCGCTAAAATTATTGCCAGCACCAGCGCCGTGACCAGCGCAATGATAAGGATCACCCGCTTTATATTATCGTGGATATCAGCCTCAATGGCCTCAATCTGACCCGCCATTTCCGCGGAGGTTTGTTCCACGCTCTTTTGTATGCTTGCTTCGCGGGCCGCAACCAAGGTGTCAATGTCGTCAATGTACATTCCGGTGCCGATAATCCAGTTCCAATTATTAAAAAGTTTGACAAATGAAACTTTGGGCTGGGGCTTATCGGCGCCGTATTTGGGCCAAAAATAATCAACAAAGCCTTCACCGTTTGCCCGGCAGGCATTCACAAACTCCACAAACAGTTTCTTGCCTTTGGGATCCTGGTTTTGCGAGAGATCCTTGCCGTTCAGCTCCGGTTTGTAAGGGTGCATGATCATAGTAGGATTCATATCGTTAATCCAGAAATAGTCTTTCATTTCCGGACCATATCTTAACTTCTCAATTATGGCGGCGGAATCGGCTTGCAACTTGGCCTCGGCCACTTCCATGTAGACTCCGGATCCGATGATCCAGTTCCACGGCTTAAAAAGTTTTACATAGGACAATTTGGGCTGGGGCTTTTCGGCACCGTATTTGGGCCAAAAATAATCAACAAATCCTTCACCTTTTTCGCGGCAGACATTTACAAATTCCACAAACAGCTTCTTGCCGTTGGGATCTTTATTCTCTGAAAGATCCTGTCCGTCCAATTCGGGCTTGTAGGGGTGCATGATCATATTGGGATGCACATCATTGATCCAGAAATAATCCTTGTTCTCCGGACCATATCGCAGGGATTTGATCATTTCAGCCGCTTTTTGCTGCTTTGCTTCCAGGCTCAAATTATCATCCTTTTCAATGGCGACTATGACACTGTAGGCGGTGTTGACGGCATTGTGCAGCTGATCCTTGTATAAAGACTTTAATTTTTCGGGATCATGGGCATCCTGATAAGCCTTCTCAAGCACACCGATGGCTGTCTGCACTTGGGATTTAAGATATTCCTTTTTCCGCAAAATAAGTTGTTCGCGAAAAGCTGCCACTTGGCTTTGGCCGTCAATCTTAATTCTTTTCAGGTATTCGGGGCGCAGCTTTTCGATCCGGGCTACGGCTATCCTACCGGATCGATTCAACTGGCCCACGGCCAGCAAGCCGACCACAGTCGATGTCAGGACCAGGCCTGCGGCAATTAGCAGCATAATTTTGGTATTGATTCGCATATTCAATTTTCTCCGCTTCGGGGATTGGACGGATTTTACTGACTATAGTAGTTATCGGATATATTTTAGGATAACTTGACATAAAAAATTTTGGGCGATATTGCCTTGCCAATCGCCGAAAACGGATTTCCACCGGGTTATGCCATTAGAAAACATGCCCGGCGACCCAATGCAACTAATCGATATTTTTATAAAATTTGAAACCGTCAATTTGAACCCAATATCAGCGCAATTGAAAAACCCTATCCGCCATCTATGGATGAGTGGGACCGGGAAGTTTGGAAACTAGGGTGCCCAGGAGCCGGCTGCCGGAGTTTTCCTGCTGCCCGGCCCTTCAGCCTCCCAACTTCCGAACTCCCAGGTCTGCATAAACAAAATCATTTAACCCTTTGAATGCTGATGATTGCCACGGGGTTTTGCCAGTCAAAATCGGCAGGTTCCAGATCTCCGTTGCCATGGATGCCGGAATGAATATAGACATATCCTTCGGCGCCATCCGTGTCGCGAACACCACCGTGGCCGCAGGGCGGACCGGGGATAAAGGCACACTCCTCGGAGTTTACTTCACTGCCGGCATCGTAGGCCCTGGCATCAACCATCACATCTGACCACGGACGGGCATACACGCCGCGAACCGCAAAAAAAGCGTCGTTGGTCGTAACCAGCATCCCGGCGGCCGATATGAGTTGGAAACCGCCCTTGGATTTGACTTCAATTGTTACTGACTTGCCCGGCATTATGGGGCCGCCGGCGACATTATAATCATAGACGGAACCCAGACCGGCAAGGTGGGCCGCCAACGGCGCGACATCGCCATCCTCTGCCAGGGCGGCAAGTTCGTCCGTTGCCGGATTTCCTAAATTGAAAAGTTGAAAATTTTGATTGTGGCTGATCACAATCGGCGGGCTGATGATCTGCCCCCGGGTAATGTTGGTAATGCTGACCGCGTAGCGCGTTGCTCCGTTTTTCGCATGGGCCGTCCCGCCTCCCAGAATAAAACACGCCGCGATGAACGTAATTGCCAAACCGATGATCAAGCGTTTCATAACCTACCTCCTTTGAAAAATGGGTTTTGACCAATTCCTTTGAAAGGAAATCTTATGCAACTTTGAAAAGTTGCGTATTAAGGAGGGTAGCCGGAAAATATTCCGGTGTCATCACGCTATCATAACGTTTTGGTCACAAAACATGATAGGGTCTGTATTAAATGTCTACTCTATTATTATTACGCTTATTAGTTTCTGAATATTTAATCGGTCGGGGAACTTTTGAAGACAGCCACTATGCAGTTGTATAGGAAGGCAATTGGAAGGTGAAGGTTGTACCGGAGCCCGGAATGCTTTCAACATCGATAGACTTGCCGTGCAATTCCAGAACCCGTTTGCTGATGGCCAGGCCCAGCCCGGCATGGCCGGACTTTGAGTGGCGGCTTTTGTCCAGCTGATAGAAGCGTTCGAAAATAAACGGCAGCTCTTCCTGTGAAATACCACTTCCGGTGTCGCTGACGGCCACCCCGATGTCTTGGGGATTCTGCGTCAGCACAATGCGAATGGAGCCGCCCGCTGCGCTGTGGCGCAAGGCATTTCCGATGAGGTTTTCCAAAACCCGCTCAATCAGCTCAATATCTGCCTTCACAAAAGGCAGCTCTTTGCCGATATTGGTGCTGATTTTGATGTTTTTTTCCTCGGCTGCCAACTGGAATTTCTGGATCACGTCCTGAACGAGTTCGCTAAGGTTGAACGGTTCGGGCTTCAGTTTCGTTTCCTGAGAATCAAGCCGGGCCAATTCAAAGAGTTCATGCACCAATTTGCTCAGCCGCTCACAGTGCTTGATGGCAATCTCCAGGTAGTTTCGCCGCTCATCGTCCGTCAGGCGGTCGTCTTTTAAGAGCAGGGTTTCGATATAGCCCTGCAAGGTGGCCAGCGGCGTGCGCAGGTCGTGGGAAACATTGGCTACCAGTTGACGCCGCGAGGAGTCGGCCTTGCGCAATTTCTCCATCTGGGATTCCAAACGCTCGGCCATGGCTTTAAAAGTGAAGGTGAGCTGCTGGATTTCATCACCCGAAGCCGCACCCTTGATCCGGGGCAAGGTGAGATCGCTTAAAGGGATTCCTTTTTTAAAATCATCCATGGCCGCTTTAAGGCCTCTGAGCCTGCCCGTCAAAAGGGCGAATATGAGCAGGCCGGCGACCAGGGCAACCAGCAGGCTGGCTGCGACCGCCCAGGCGCTCAACCGCAGAATGTAGCTGCCCTTTAGCTTCTGAACGACACTGTCGTAAGTCTCACCGCCTAAAATCACATAGAGATAGCCTTCCAACGGCCCCTGCTGCGGGATGCGCGCAACGGTAAAAACCTTCTTTTTGGTGGGGCTACGCGGGTCATCACCCAAGATGGGATAGGCCGTCTGTCCGCCCAACCATTTGTCGATCGGTTCCAAATTGACGCTTGCGCGCTTTACTTTGCCGGGAGGGGCGGAGAATGCCAGAATTTTGCCGGCCGGATCGAGGAGGTAAATTTCGATGCTGGGGTTGATCACCATCAGCATGTGAATGATTTCTTTGAGCGCCGGTTCATTGATTTGATTGTTCCGCAGCAGGAGCTTCTCGTTGACGATCTGCCGGGCCAGTTCACGGTTGAGTTTCTGATCCACTTCCTGCTGATACATTTCAGCGGAGAACAAAGTGACCGCAACGATCGATAACCCGACCAATGCAAAAAGGGCCAATAAAACGGCGGCAAGCTTTGAGTATAAAGATTTAAACATCCGGAAAAAATTCCTTTATCGAGTGCAATCGCTCAAGGGGTAGTTGTTTGCCCCTGGTTTTCAAGAGACAACTCGATATACATCCTGCGCGGACTTTTTTTCCCGCTCAGGATTCTTTGTCCGCAAATTTGTAGCCGACGCCCCACACCGTCAGGATATACCCGGGTTTGGCGGGATCGTCCTCTATTTTGGCGCGCAGGCGATTTATATGAGAATTGACCGTGTGCTCGTAACCGTCATGGCCGTATCCCCAGACCTGATCGAGCAGTTGGCTGCGGGTGTAAACTCTACCCGGATTCTGCGCAAAATGCACCAGCAGGTCAAATTCCCTGGCGGTGACTTCAATAAGTTTGTCTTTAAGGCGTACTTCCCGCTTTTCCGGATCAATCGATAGCTGCCTGAAGTTAATGCGGGTCTTTAGGGTCTCCTCCTTTTCGGCCTGCAATCCTTCGACGCGGCGCAAGATGGCCTTGACTCGGGCAAGAAGCTCCCGGATGCTGAAAGGCTTGGTGACGTAGTCATCTGCGCCGAGCTCCAAACCCAGGACGCGATCCAACTCGGAAGACTTTGAAGTCAGCATCAGGATCGGAGTATAGGAAGGTTTGCTCCTTAATCTTCGGCAAAGCTCCAGCCCATCCATGCCCGGCAGCATGATATCCAGGATGATCAAATCATAGGTATGGGCCTCAGCCCGGGCCAGACCGGCAGGGCCGTCAAATGCCAGATCCACTTCGTAAAAAAGATCGGTCAGATGGATCTCCAAAAGATGGGCCAGATCCTTATTGTCTTCAACTACCAGAATTCTGCTGGACATAATTTTTGCTTCCAAATTAAAGTAAAAAAGCCATCTGGACCCGGAAAACACCCCGCTTAAACCATCAATGGCCTAACCGGGCCGGCAAAAGTAAGAACCCCCAAGAACATTCCGTATCCTTGCATTTTCCCGACCCATAACGTTTGACACAAATTTCATTTGTAAATGCTTCTAGTACTTTAAAATTATCACACAAGTATCACAGAAACATCAAAACTTTAAGCCGGAAATGTATTCAGCCGACACTGCACACGCGGAAAGCGGCGCCCCTGCCAATTGCATTGGAACGGAACAGAAACAGCCGGCTCAGATTATAATCTAAAATCCACCAGCAGCTGGCTTCTTCCGGCAAAACATCAGTGCGGGCTTGTCATTAAATTGACGAACTCTTGCAATGTGCCGTTCCGCCGCCCGGTGCCATCACGTAATTAATTAAAAACATTGAATTTTTGATTTAGTGCCTTGGTTCATTTTTTGCATTCAATATTGCTATGCATTGGCAACCGAATTTTACACCCGATGGAATAAAATGAAACGTAAACGTTCAGGAAAAAGCAAACCGCAGCCGGCGCCAAGGGACAAGACCGCCTGGGCCGGCAGAGCGAAGGAAGTCTTCAACAACCGGACCGGCGTATTTTCACCGATCCTGGTCAATGTTCTGATCGGTCTGCTGCTGGTATGGGTGGGTGCCGGGGTGGTATCCTACAAAATACATCTGCTCAAGACGCTGCCCTACTTCGATCCCGTCGACGGTCGGGGATTTTTCTGGACCGAATCCGCCTTTCATTTCCGCCACTTCATGATGGTCGCCGAGGGCCGGGCCATACCCGCGGTGGATTACGGCATCCAGTCCCCGGAGGGACTGGACACCGTGCGCTATATCACCCCGCTGATGGAACGCGTTGCCGGCACCGTCTACCGCCTGTTTTTTTCAGAGCGGCCGCCCCATCTCTTTGCGGCCTATTTTTCCATTATTTTTTCAACCCTGTCGGTGGCGGCCGTCTTTCTGGCAGCCACGTTTGCCTGGCGGTCGCGCCGGGTTGCGCTGGCCTCAGCCCTTTTGTACGGGTTCACCTTGGCCAGTCTGGCGCGCAGTGCCGGAGGCGGCTTTATCCGGGAGGATTTCGCCCTGCCGTTTATCTTTGCCAGTCTGGCCTGTTTTTTGGATTGTTTGCGGCGGGACCGCCCGCTGCCGGCGGTCCTGGGATCGATGCTGCTGGTCGTCGCGCTTGCTGCCTGGCATGTGACCCAACTGTATTTGTCGCTTTTCGTCGCGGCTCTGGCGCTCGCCTATTTCCTGCAGCGCGAGCAGGGCCTGCCCCGCATGAGCCTCTCGATCCTGGTGGCTTTTCTGACGGCTGCCGCCCTGTGCCTGCCGGTTCTGCGCGCCAAATATTTCATCTTCTCACCGGCCCTGATGCTCAGCTACGCACTGCTGGCGCTGGTATGGACTTTCCAGCGCAGACAGCGCAAGCCCAACCTGCCGGCCGAAGGGCTTGTGGTGGTCGGCTTGCTGGGTGGCGCTTTAGCGATTCAAAGCCATCTGGGAACCTATTCGCACGTTTATGCCCTTTTGCTCAACAAAATCATGTTTTGGGGGTCACTGCCGCAGGATGCCGGCCAAATGCCCTTCGAAGCCAAGGCCATGTGGACGTCGGCCTTCGTCAGTCCCCGGTTGAGTGAACTGCCGCTGATGCTGTCGTTCAGCCTGCTCTTCGGTGCCCTCGGCACCGGCCTCATGCTGCTGCGAATGTTTAAGCGGCAGGCGCGCTCCCACGAGGTCGTCATCACACTTTTGACGGTCTGGATGTTTCTGCTGTTTCTGATGATTCACCGCATGAGCGTATTTGCGGTTTTTTTTCTGGTGCTGTCCATGGGTGCCCTGACCGTCATCAACCAGCGCAGACTCAGGGTTGCAATGTATGCCGGCCTGGGCCTGGCCATTGCGGTCCAGTTTTGCCTGCTGCCGGGGTTCAAATTATTGGCGTTTCGCCCGAATCAAGCCGATGTCAAAGGCCTGCTGTCTTTTGTCGAGAACCAAACCGAAAAAAACAGCGCCGTGCTCACGGTTTTTGAACTAGGGCCTTCGGTTGCCCTGTATGCCCGGCGTCCCGTGATCCTGCATTCGAAGTTTGAATCCAAACTTTTGCGGGACAAGGTCGAGCAGGTCTATACCAGCCTCTACCGGAGCGAGGAAACCTTCTATGAACTTTGCCAAAGGTTGAACGCCGGCTATTTTGTCTACCAGGTCAACATGGTGATCGCAGATGAGCCCGGCAGTCTCCGCTATCTTAGCGACGCCCTAAGGCTGAGGACGGACAGTGCGGCCTTTAAGTTTCATTTTTTTCCCGAGCAGCTGGCGCATTTCAGGTTGATTTATCAAAACGCCACCTACCGCGTATTCGACGTTGGCCGGCCGGCCTTGACGGCGGACCTGCCCCTCGCCTATGAACCCGTCTATGATCCGGCTATATTTTTCCCCGATAAGCTGCCTGCGGATTTAGTTGACAAAGGGGACCTAACATTTGGCCTCGACAGCCTTCGCCGTCCGGAAACTTATCTGAAGGCCGGCGACCGCTTTTTGGCGCAGGAAGATTATCAGACCGCGGCCGGGCAATACGAAAGGGCCCTGATGTTGGACCCGCGCAGCACGCCGGCCATATGGTCGCTGACCCGGGCGCTTGTTAAAACCGGTGACGCCGATCGATTGACAAGGATCCTGCGGGCGGCCATCAAAATGGACCCGGATTATGACGTCGCCTCGCTGGACATTCGTCAGGCCGACATCTGGATGTCATTGGCTCGGGATGAAATGTACGGTACGCGCTTTCAAAAGGCGGCCGGCTTCTTTCAAAAAGCACTGGAAATTATGCCGGCCTCAGGCGAGGCCTATTTCGGCCTCGGCGCAGCTCTGTGGGCACAGGACCGACCGGCCGAGGCCGAAACGGCCTTATTGCAGGCGGTGGCCATCGACGCGCAGAATTATCGGGCCTGGGAGTACCTTGGCAAAGTCTACGCGGTTCGGCGCGACGTGGTTCGAGCCCTGGACAGTGTCGAAACCTCACTGGCGTTGAATCCCCGGCAGCCGCAGCTCGAAGAGATTCGGGCCATTCTGCAGGAACAAGTGGCCAATAAAAAGATGACGGCGGAGGACTTTGAATTTTATTTCAAATCCGGTAACCGCAAGGCCCGCAGCGGTGATTTTCAGGCCGCCCTCAACGATTACCGCAAGGCACTGGCCATCAAAAAAACGGGCGCCTTGCTGTATAATCTGGGTCTCGTCAGTCACCGCTTCGCTAAAAACGACGCCGCCGTAACCTACCTCAAGGAATCCCTGGCCATGAATCCGGCCAACCGTGAAGCCAAATCATTGCTCAAATACATTCTGTCCGACCGCCCGAATGCCGTTACCGCCGGCCCCGAGTCAGACACTATCCAATGATCGATGCATTTTTACTTGCTCGCCCGGCGGTCCTGTAATAACCTGCGACAGCAGCGCCAGCGGGCCCGGCACCTGTTGCGCCGTTATAAAACTTTCGGAAAGGATCGGGGTGACGAACATGTCGCAAAGAGCCGCTAAATACATCCTGTCGATTGACCTAGGAACCTCGGGCAGCAAAACGGCCCTGGTGTCGACCCGGGGTCAAGTGATTGATTTCGCGTTTCAGGAAGTTCCTTTAATTCTGCTGCCCAACGGCGGCGCCGAACAAAATCCCGCCGACTGGTGGGACGCCATTTTGACGACATCCAAACAGCTGATGCAAAAGACCTCGGTCAATCCAGACGACATCGTGGCGGTCGCCGGTTCGACCCAGTGGTCCGGCACGGTGGCCGTGGATCGCGACGGCCGGCCGCTGATGAATGCGATTATCTGGATGGACATGCGCGGCGCGAAATATGTGCGCGCGATCACCCGCGGGCCGATCAACATCGAAGGCTACGGCTTGCTGAATTTAATCCGGTGGGTTCGGATAACCGGCGGTGCACCGGGCCAATCCGGCAAGGACCCGGTCGGCCACATCTTGCTGATAAAAAACGAATATCCGGAGGTTTACCGCCAAGCGTATAAATTTTTGGAGCCCAAGGATTACATCAACCTGTGTTTGACCGGCAAATTCGCCGCCTCCTACGACTCGATCACCTGCCACTGGATTACCGACAACCGCAATATCAACAAGGTGGCCTATCATGACCGGCTCCTGAAGATGGCCGGATTCGACAGAGATAAGTTTCCCGACCTGGGCGGGGCCGCTGAGATTCTGGGTCCGGTTAAAAAGGAAGTGGCCGCGGAGCTGGGGCTGCGGCCGGACACTCCGGTGGTCATGGGCACACCTGATATCCATGCCGCGGCGCTGGGCTCCGGGGCGGTGCGGGATTTTGAAGGGCATATTTACATTGGAACCTCCTCCTGGATTGTAGCCCATGTCCCGTTTAAAAAAACCGATGTGATCCACTCCGTGGCCTCCATTCCCAGCGCGATTCCCGGCAAGTACCTCATCGTCAACGAACAGGAGACCGCCGGGGGCGTGTTGACCTATCTGAAAAACAATATCCTCTATCACAAAGATGAGTTGCTCAAAGAGGCGGCCGTGCCGGATGTCTACAAAATATTCGATCGCATTGCCGCCCGGGTTCCGGCCGGCTGCAATGGGGTGATTTTTACCCCGTGGCTCAACGGGGAGCGCACCCCGGTGGAAGACAACGCCGTGCGGGGCGGCCTCTTCAACCTGTCCCTGGACAACAACCGCTCAGACATCATCCGGGCCTTTCTGGAAGGGGTGGCGTTCAACCAACGCTGGGCGCTGCAGTATGTCGAAAAATTCGCGGGGCGCCGGATGAATCCGCTGCACATCGTGGGCGGCGGGGCGGCTTCCGAGCTGTGGTGCCGGATCCACGCCGATGTCCTCAACCGGACTATCAAGCAGGTCAAAGACCCGATTCAAACCAATGTGCGCGGGGCCGCCTTTCTCGCCGCAGCGGCGCTGGGCCACATTGAGTTTGAGGACATCCCCGGACTGGTCGAAATCGACAACGTTTATGAGCCCAACCCGGACCATCGCAAGCTTTATGATGACTTGTACCGGGAATTTTTAAATATCTACAAGCAAAACAAGGCGATTTACAAACGCTTGAATGCCGCCTAATTTTCAGGAACTCAGCTCATTGTGGAATTTTTTTAGAAATTGCGATGGCGTGAGAATGGGGATATGCTCCCAGAATTTCAGTGCAAGGAGATGGCGGTCGCCGCTAATGAGCGCTCTGGCGCCGGCAACTTGGCAGCAATGCAAAAAAATATCATCTGAAGGATCATCAGCAATAATGGCAGGGCCGGATTTGGCCGGAACAACATTACAAAACGGCAAAATCTCAACATACAGCAGGTACTGGATCTCCTTTTCGGTCAGCTCAAATTTTGGATAAGACATCACTCTCAGCAGTTCAGCGACCGTCTTTTTGTTGAGCTGGGGCTGAATTTTACCTGCTTTCCACAGCGCGATGAGCTTGCCGGGAGTTCCAGCAAAAAGAAGAGCAGATAAAAAAACGTTGGTATCGATTACGACCGGAATCATTTCGATCTTGTCCATTTAATCGCTTCCCGGACGCTGTTGGTCTTCAGACCGAGATCTTTCATCTTGGATCGAATTTTTTCCAGATCTGTTTCATAAGTTTGTAATGGTTTAAGGAGAATCAAGCCGTCTTTGAGTTCCACTTCGAAATAATTGGTATCCGGCAATTGATCCACAATTTTTTTCGGAATGGTGATTTGATTTTTCGATGTCATTTTGGCCAGCATAATCTTACTTCCTTATTTCCTTTTTATTAAACAATCTTGTAATATTGATCATCGCATGTGTCAAGAAATAAATCATTCTCCGCAAAGGAATTACGAGAAGAAATTCTGTTTATTCAGCCTCCCATGCATGTTTTACCCGGAATCGCTGATTCGAACAGGATTGACTGATGTGATTGCGTATTTTATGATGGCGATCGCATCGATTTTATTGATTGGCGGACCGCTCTATCACCTGGCAGAGCGAGGGTTGCAGAAGCTGGTTCATCTATCTTGTATCTGCGGCAACCCGTCTGAGGTGGATATCCCTCGACAATCGCTCTAAATTTAGGTATGCGTAAATAACAGAACGGGGTGAATTATGGATGAACGCTATGATCAAAATGCAATTCCCTTGCGGGACGCAAAGTCCTCCGGCCCAGCCGCCGGCAGCGAGATCCGACCGACGATTTGCTCCATATGCAACCCCGGCTCCCACTGCGGTGTGGATGCCCATGTCAGCAACGGGCGGATTATCAAGCTGGAGGGCAGCCGGGAGACCCACAACGCAGGGACTTTATGCGCCAAAGGAGCCGCCGGACTTCAATACGTTTATCACCCCGACCGGCTTACGACCCCCCTGGTCAGAACCGGAGAGAGGGGGGCGGGGCGGTTCAAACCGGTTTCTTGGCAAGAAGCTCTCGATCTTATTGCCAGGCGGCTCAACGCCATTAAGGCTGAAACCGGCCCCGAATCCGTGATTTTCTATGCCGGCTATCCCAAATGGATGCGGCCGTTTTTAAAGCGCCTGGCCCACAGTTTCGGCTCACCCAACTATGCCTCCGAATCGAGCACCTGTCACACGGCGGTCAAACTGGCCGCCATTTTGAATTACGGAGAAGAAGCCTCGCCCGAAGTGGGCCGCGCCCAATGCCTCCTGGTCTGGAGCCGCAATCCCTTTTATTCGAACCCGCCGCGCTCAAAAAGCTTGCTGGCGGCCCGTCAAAAAGGGCTCAAAATTATCGAGGTCGGCCCGCTGGTCACCCCGCTGACCCGTCACGCCGACCTTCACCTCCGGTTGCGGCCCGGGACCTCGGGGGCCTTGGCCCTGGCGCTGGCCCACGTTATCATCGAGGAGGACCTTTTCGACCGGGATTTCGTCGAACGCTGGACCCTGGGGTTTGATGACTATCGAAACCTGGCGCGCGGTTTTGCGCCCGATGCGGCCCAAAAGATTACCGGCGTTCCGGCCGAACTGATCGTGCAGGCCGCCAGACTCTTTGCCGGCTCAAAGCCGGCGGCCGTTATGACCGGGGCCAGCCCGACGGTCCACCATACCAACGGGCTCCAGAATCAGCGGGCCATCACCGCCCTGATCGGATTGACCGGCAACTTTGACGTGCCGGGAGGCAACCATGTTTTTCCCGAAGATTATCTGTATATTTCCAACGGCATCAAGACCCGCGAAGAGGAGTTCAAGCAGTCGCGCCGCTGGCAGGAGATGGCCCCGCGTGTCGGGAAGGATAAACACCCGGTCTGGTGCCGCTTCATCCCCGAAGCTCATTCCATGATGGTACCCTTTCAAATCCGCAGCCGACAGCCTTACCCCCTGCGGGCCATGCTGGCTTTCGGCCTCAATTATCGGATGTGGCCCGGATCGGATTTTGCCCGCGAAAGCTTCGAAAAACTGGACTTTCTGGTGGACGTGGATTTATTTATGACCGATACGGCCAAGCTGGCCGATGTGGTCCTGCCGGCCTGCAGCTCCTACGAAAGAAGCGAACTCAAATTCTATCCCGAAAAAAGGATTCGGTGGACCCGGCCTGCCATCGCGCCGCTGGGGCAATCACGCCCGGATGCCGATATTATATTCGATCTAGCCAAAACGCTGGCGCCCGACGACGATCTGCTGGCAGCGGGTCATGCCGCCGCGGTTGACTGGATCCTGCAGCCATCCGGCTTTAAAGTGGCCGATCTGGAAAAATTTCCCCACGGACTGGTCGTCGACGACGCTTCAATTCCCCCGTACCGCAAATATGAGAGCGGGGGCTTTAAAACCCCTTCAGGAAAAATGGAATTTACTTCCCTCGTTTTGGCTGAACACGGCCTGGACCCGCTGCCCGTGTACCGGGAACCCCTGCTGAGTCCGGTGTCCGCGCCTGCCCAGGCGCAAGATTTTCCGCTCATTTTGACCACCGGCGCCCGGCTGCCCTTTTTCATCCATTCCCGGGCATATCGGATTCCCCGGCTGCTCAGCTTCCAACCGGACCCCACGGCAGATTTGAACCCGGCCGACGCCCGGCAGCGGGGTTTGAATCAAGGGGATTGGGTTCTGCTGTCAACCCGCCGGGGGACTGTGCGCGTGCGGGCCAATCTGACCGAAACGGTTATGCCGGGTGTGGTGAACATGTACCACGGGCGGCCGGAAGCGGATGTCAATACCCTGATCGACCCCGACTATCGGGATCCGATTTCGGGTTTCCCCGCGTTTAAATCACTGCTCTGCGAGGTGCAGAAAGCCCCGCAAGAGCCGGAAGGCCATGAGGGATTGTCTTCGCCCTTTTAAAGAGGGCCTCCTGAGGCCTCCTGCTCCGCGGGAGGAGCACTCACTTTCTAAAAGAAATTGATGGCTAAAAGATATGATTTCAAACAACCATCGACAAAACCAAATATGCTATTTTTCAGGGCGGATTAATTGCGGATTAATTAAGGGAGGGTTAACATGGACTACGTCAATTTAGGTAAAACCGGTCTTAAGGTGTCGCGCATCTGCCTCGGCATGATGACTTACGGGACTTCGCAATGGCGGCCGTGGGTGCTTGATGAGGCCGATGCACGCCCCATCGTGCAGCGCGCCGTTGAGCTGGGCGTCAACTTTTTCGATACCGCCGACATGTATTCGGCCGGCGCATCGGAGGAGCTCACCGGCAAGTTCCTGCGGGAGTTTACCCGCCGGGACGAAGTGGTGCTTGCCACCAAAGTGTTCTTTCCGGTGGATCTTGCCTTCCAGGGCGGCTTCGCCGGTCCGGCCCCCCAGCGGCCGAACAGCAACGGGTTGTCGCGCAAGCATATCTTTGCGGCGGTAGAAGCTTCTCTCAAACGTCTGGGGCTCGATTACATCGACCTGTATCAAATCCATCGCTGGGACTACCAAACCCCGATCGAGGAAACCATGGAAGCCTTGCACGACCTCGTCAAATCGGGCAAAGTGCGCTACATCGGAGCCTCCAGCATGTGGGCCTGGCAGTTTGCCAAGGCGCAGTACACGGCTCAATCGAAAGGCTGGGTGCGGTTCGTATCGATGCAAAACCACTACAACCTGATCTATCGGGAAGAGGAACGCGAGATGATTCCTCTTTGCCGCGATCTGGGCGTCGCCCTGATACCCTGGAGCCCGCTGGCCAGAGGTTTTTTAGCGGGCAACCGCACGCCGGACGACACCACGGCCGGCCGCACCCCGCGCGCCAAGAGCGACGAATATGCCTTCAAGCTCTACTATCGCGAAGATGATTTCGCCGTGGTGAACCGCCTCAGCGAGCTGGCCGCCCGGCGCGGCGAGAGCAACGCCAGGCTCGGCTACGCCTGGCTGCTGCATCAGCCGGGGTTGGCCGCACCCATCGTCGGCGCCAGTAAAATCGCGCACATCGAGGAAGCGGTGGCGGCCACCCAGGTCAAGCTCAGCGCCGAAGAGATTCAACTGCTCGGCGAGCCCTACAAGCCACACCCGGTACTGGGCCACACCTGATCCGGTGAATATTGAATGTCGAAGGAAGGCATTCTATCTATTTTGTTGCCTGAGTTAAGCGATTCCAATACGAAGATTAGAGCAATGGCTCCGTTGTGTGCGGGCGAGGATATACCTCGGCCCTACCCAACAAATTAAGCAGGGTATCGTAGGGGCGGGCTTTACGCCCGCCGGGGCTGGGTGCAGACACTTGGAGGTCGCTCAGTTTTGGTTATAAAAAAGACTGAGCAAAGCGAAACCATCCTTCGAAAATCAAGTCGCAGATTACGTCTCTAACGTGATTTGACAAAGGTATTCTTTCGATTTTTAGCAGGCCGGAGCAGCGCGACATCCACAAATCTTCAATCTTCAATTCCGGCGCGTCCGGGTTAGGAAGACAAATTCACAAAAACGTGAGAACTATTTCCCAGCTTTATATATTCAGATTCCTAAGTTTGATCAATTTTTCTAGTACTCCAATTAGCTCATCCTCAATAACCACCTAAAATTAAATCCAATCTTAAAAAAAATATTGCTCACACGCCACCGGCATAATTATTGCTGGGTTTTGACTGGTTAAAATGTTCAATTGCCAAGAAAAAGCCAAACTCCGAGTGATCGGGGGGCGGAAAACCACGGGTCCGTATTCGCTGCCGGAGTATTTCTGTACTCATTAATTCAGCAAGGACAGCCGGGTTGCCTTGAATAGAGGCAGTCCGGTTTTTTTTGTTTTAAAGTTATTGAATGTTGCCCATAGATTAAATTGAATTCAAACACTTTATGAATACTAGAGCATGAAATAAACTATTGACTTTGGTGTTTTTCATCAAATATAGATTTATTCAGCTAGTCAAAATTTAAGCGACGCAAGCGGTCGATGGTCATCCGAATTTAGAATTTAAAGCAGAAGTTATTCTCTCTGATACATAAGGGTTAAGGATTCTGCCAATTAGAGTCAAATGCCGTCAAATAGAGTAAAGTATAGTCAAACAGGGTGAAACGTTAATCAATTTTAGAATAAAAAAACTTTGAACGGGCAGCATTTTTTCTCGTTATCGATTGGGAATCTATTTATCAGCAAGTCAGGGGGTTGCACGAATAATAGTTATTGACTGGATCCTTTGCACCGGTAAACGGGTGAACCGGGATCGAAATCATTCTCGGAACAATAAATTCTAAATCGGGCTTTGGTTTACATTTTGACCGTTTATTTGCGACCATCACCTAATTGAAAAGCCATAACAGTGCCTGCAATGGCATGCGCTGTTATGGCTTTTTTGCTTAAGCACGCAAACAATTTTTTCTAATGTCCAAAAAGGTATTTTGACCGATGTCTAAATGGAATGGGTTGGGGTCGAAATTATTGGCAGTCGGAAATCACGGAATGGCCCGGTCGGCGGTCGTGATCTGCTTTTTCACCGTATTACTATTTGCCTTCAGCAGCACCGGCGCCTATCCGGAGCCCGGGGTCGATATTCGCGCCGCTGCCGTCCTCACTGACGAACAGGATACCGCAGCTTATATTCTGTCTGTCTCTGATTGCAGCGAATTGATATCGGCTGCGATAGTTGCCGGCGAAACCAGCGAAGTGCTCTCATTGTCGGATGCGCGCCGCATCCCCGACCCGCCCGGCGGATGTGAGTTTGATTTCACGGCCGCCGGCGAGGATCGCTTCAGCCCCCGGGCAACTCTGAAATTCCAGGACGGCACCACCCAAACCCATTCAGAGTTGTTTCAGGTTGAACGCACACCACCGAATCTGGCCTACGAAAGTGTCAATCTATCCGATTACAACAGCCGGCAGCATCTGGTGATTTCGGCCCGGGTGTCCGATGACGTGGACATCCGCTATGTCGGCTTCGATGTCATCGGTTTGCGAGCCTCGGATCTGCGGGCGGCTGGTGGCGTCGTCTCGCGCACCCGTGAACTAGCGTTTGCGGCCAGCAAGGGCTATCAAAGAATCTATCCGGCGGCTGACGGTCAGGAAATTTTCCGGCTCGTTCTGCCGACCCTGTCCGAACTCGATCCGGCCGCCATCGCCCAGGACGGCGTGGTGTTGATCGACATGGTCGCCGTGGACGCCTCGGGCAACCAGACGTCCGTGTCCAAGATTGCCTTTACCGGCGACAACGTTGCTGAAGACGCACTGGCGTTATCGGTCCGGCAAGAGCAGATTATATTCACCAATCTGCTGGAAACCGCCGCTTTAATCCCGGTAGTGGAATTTCAGTTCCGAGGCCCTACCCCGCTGCCCGGTCCGGGCCGGGGTGTCTCCTATGTATCCTCACACCCGGAACTGGTGGCGGTTACAGAAGCCGGTCTTGTCTACCCCCTGAAAGAAACCAACAATCAGAATGTTGCCATCCAGGTGAGTTATCCGGGCCTGGCGTCCAAGGAGGTGCCGGTTGAAGTCAATCTTGCCAAGCAAATTGATCGGCTGCAGGCCCTGGGCTTGGGTGAGAATGAACCTTGGGTACTCGAACAACTGAATACCCGGGTTCCGCTGCCGCGGATTATGGCGGTGTTTAATGATGAAAGCCGAAGCGAAACCAGTTCTCTGCTGACCCTGGAATATCAATTGGATTATGAAGCGCGGGGTATTCTGGATTTGGACCCGGAAAAAGGACTGCTGGCCTTGGCCAAAATTCCGGCCGGCGACCCACTCTACCTGACCGTGACACTGGCTCAACACAATAAAACTCTGAAAATTCCAATTGTTGCCAAGGACGCTGACCCGACCATAAGCCTGCAAGCACCCACCCAGATCAAAGTCGGGAGGCAATTGATGCTCCGCGCTGATGCCGAGGACGATGTGGGTATCGATGAAGTCCGCTTTTTAATGGATGATGCGGTGGTCGCCGTACGCAGCACGACACCCTATGAGCTGATCATGGATATCTCCCAGGACCTGGCCAATCGGACCTTTACATTTAAAGCCGTTGCTGTGGACACGGCCGGTCAGGAAAGCGAGACCGCCGCCTATGCAGTTCAGGTAGTGCCCGAGACCCAGATTCAGGTTCCGCCGGTGGACATAGAAAAGCCGGCTGAATTGGCCCGCTATGTCGAAGATAGCCCGATCCGCTACCAGCTCGGCTTGGATGTCGGCGCCGTGCTCGTTCCCAGCGGCATTTCCTTTGTGGAATTTTACCTGGACGGCGCCCTGGTAGGCGAAGCCCGTTTTCCCTATTTTGAAAAACGGACGGTGCCGGCCGGCATGGCAAAAACGGAAAACCACTATTTTGAAGTCTGGCGCCTGGACAGCAAGCTGGGCTCGATTGCCGCTGCCGAAACCAGCCTGGCGTTTCATGCCGTGGTTCACACCGGACGCGGCGCCGAATCCGCTACTGCCGCTCGCCTCATCCGGGTTGTCGAAAATACTCCGCCCCAAGTCCGCATCACGGCCCCTAAAACCGGCACCCCGGTAAAGGTGGGGCAGACCCTGCAGATAGACGCTGATTTGGTGGACGATACGCTGGCCCTTGGCTTGGACGTTGAACTGCTGTTGAACGATCTCCCCATCGACCGGTTTTATTATGAAGACCCTGATAAAAAATATGCCGACCGTTATGATGCTCTGCAAACTTCGCATTCATTTTCCCTGCCGGTCACCGAGGAGATGCTGGGCGCAAACCTGCGGCTGCGGATAAAAGCCACGGATGTTCACGGAGCGGTCGATCAATCCGAGGAGATCCGTGTGGCGGTTAAAAGCGATCAGCCCCCCGGCATCGTCATCGCCAGTCCGGTGGGTGGAGAGCAATTTATCTCCGGCCTGCCGATTCAGATTCGGGCCGAGGCCATTGATGATGTTAAAGTTGAACGGGTAGATTTTTATGTTGAAGACCGATTGGTGGGCTCCGACAATACCGAACCTTTCAGCTTTCTTTACCAGAGTGCAACCGGGCTCAAGATCACCGAACCCCTGCCCTTGAAGATATATGCCGTGGCCGTTGACGGTCTGAACCAGGCCACTCGCAGTGCCGATGTTCTGGTGACCTTGGGCCGGGATGATCAGCGGCCGGTGGTCAACATCGTCGCGCCGCCGATTGCAATGACCGAAGGTCATGAGGAATTGGCCCGGGTGATCGAAGAAAGCGATGCCGTCATCAAGGTCACCGGCTATGACAATGTCTTCGTCCAAGACCTGATTCTGCAAGGCGTTGCCAAGCAGGGCAATTTATATCTATTGACAGGCAATCTGCAGGACGCGCTGACCGCTGCTGATTTCACCCCCCAGCCGATCCCCGGGGTATTGAAAGCGTTTTCAGCACTCAAACTCGTGCACATTCCCCCATTTTCCAACCACGGTGACACGACGATTACCATCAACCGCTACCCGGTTAAGGTCAGCGCCGTCGACAGCGCCGGTAATTCTTCCACTGCTGAAATCACCCTCGGTGTAGTTTCCGATCAACCCCCGCAGGTGGTGGCCGTCAATAGTGACCGCATCAGCTACCATGCGGTCGACAAAGTGATCCTGGACATTCAGGCCCGCGACGATCATGGCGTAGCAGCCTTGAAAGCCGAGTACTTCAAAACAGACGGGACCAGCCTTCTTCAAAGCCGGGATATCGGTCTTGCGACCGCAGCAACCTTGGCCCAGATAAACCTCAGCGTAGATTTAAATGACTTTAACCTAAACAATTCCCAGCAAACCGTTTATGTCCATATCACGGCGATCGATACTGACACCCAGCCCTCAGCGCCCTATGTTTTTGCAATCCCCGTTGAGGCCGACAGCAGCCCGCCGCTAACCGCCATCACCAGCCCCATCCCGCAATCGATTCTCTATCGCGGTCAAAAGGTCGAGTTTAATTGGAAGGCCTCTGATAATTCGCGACTCAAGCACATCGTCATTAAAACGGACACCCTGTCGATCCTGGACGAGCAGTATTCAGCAGCCAGCCACGAAGCATGGTTTCCCTTGACCGTTCCCCAGGAGGGCGACGAGCTGGTGGTGCAGATCACGGCCACGGATGTATTTGATCAATCGCAAACGACGTATTGGCATTACGGGTTGACCGGGGACAGCCGGCCGACCATATCCATCCGCAGTCCGGCCCCGGGAACTCGCCTGATAGAAGGCGAGGCGTTCACAATGACGGCCCTGGTCACCGACGATCAAAAAGTTTTTTCAGCTGAGTTATTTATCCGCTGCGACAGCGAACACATGGACGCCGCGACGTTTGACGCCCACGCTATCGAAGCGGCCCAGGCCGGCGGCGGGTATCTGTCGGCTAAATTGCGCACGCCGCATTGCCCGGAGGAAATGGCGGCTAAGGCAGTCGTCGGCGTGACGGCATCCGATGCGATCGGCGCCAGTGATCCTGAGGAAAATAATATCGAAATCTTAGACGACCGTGAAGCCCCCCGTCTTGTGATGGAAACACCCGCCGAACCGCTCAATGTGCTGCCGGGAGCCAGCATCTCAATTAAGGGCCAGGCCGATGATGATTTTTACATCGACCAGGTCGTACCCATTGTCTTTGATGAGAACGGCCAGCCGACGATATTTAGCTGGGCGGAGTTTGACTCTCAGACCCGTCTTGAAACCGTGCGGGTGCCCAACCCTAATTCATTTGGCTCGGTCATGGTGGGACAACGGTATTATCTGGATTTCAAAGGCCGTATCGTCTTACCCAAATCCTTCGCCAACCATGTCGGCGAGACCTACCAATTAATGCTGCAAGCCACCGACTACGGCCCCAATACGGCCTTGACGGCCGGCCTTGATATTACCGTGCTGCATGATGAAATTCCCCCGGTCATTCGGATCGAGGAACCCGGTGCAGCGGTGATTGAGAACCAGGACCTGACGGCCCGCCTGAAAATTTCAGACAACCTGTCTCTAAAGTCGTATGTCGTAACCATCTCGGATTATCAAGGCACGCGCTCCCTGGCCGCGGACAGCGAGGTGCAGACAGATTCAGTCGAGATCCGGCAGGACATCGATGGCTCGGTTTATGATCCACAGGATTCAGCTAAAAACCATTTTACCCTGGCGGTCGATGCCCGGGATGCAGCCGGCAATTCATCCCGCGAGATTTTAAATGTCCAGATCTTAAAAGATCAGCCGCCGCGCTTGTTGGTTAAATACGAGCAGCCCGAGACAGAGCTGACCGGCGGTGCCCTGGCCTTTCAGACAATTCAGATCGAAGACGATTTCGTGGCGTCCGATGCCCCCTTGCGCTATTTTCCTTTGTATACCTCTTTAAAAGGCTTGGATGCCGAAGGCAGCCGTGACCCCACCGGACATATCTACGTCCCGGCCGACTATCCGGTTTCGCCGTCTATGCCTTATATTGCCTTGAACTATCCCGAAGCCGACGGGCAGGACGGCAAGTTGCTGCTGCGCGGCGCACCCTACCTTGAATCCGAATCCGGCATCCTAAAAGTGTGGCCGGCGGCCGGCGAAGCTCAAAACAGCGACGATTACCTCCGTCTTGATTTCGGCAGCGACTATACCGTCGCCTATCAGCTGACCTTTCAACAGGAAGACACGTGCGATGAGGCTGCCGAGAACATGGTTGTGGACGACCCCCAGGGGGTGGCCTGGTCCCTGCTGGTCGACGATGGCGCACCAATCCCCGTTGATTCAGTGACGATCGTACCCCGTGTGACAACCGCCGGCGGCCAATTCGTTGACACCTGGATCAAATCCATTCGGATTGATTCGCGCAATCTCAGCCGGCTGAAAACCTACTGGACCGGCACCGCGGCCCACAGCCTGAAAAGCCAGCCATGGATATCGGTTGCCGTCCAGGACGGCCCCGGTCTGGCCCTGATAGGTGCCCAGCAGGCCGTCCCTGTCGACCGAGGGCCGACCCACAGCCATGGAACCATGGTAGCCCTGCCTGATTATCTGGCCGGGCAGCCGCTCAATATTCTGGCGCACGGCATTGACCGTTATGCCGCTGTGCGCGGGCCGCAGGCCTTGGCGATTTTATCGAACCGTCCGGTGACGGCCGATACCGAGCCGCCGCAGCTGATTGTCAAAGCCCCGGCCGCCGGGCTGCCGGTCGTGCCCGGTCAGCGCCTGACGCTGGAAATGGATGCTGCCGACAACACGGGCACGATCGCCGCGCTGAGTCTGATCGACGGTCAACAACGGACGGTCAGGAAGATCGGGGGCATTTACGGCCGCCGGGACTACCGTCTATTCTATGATGTGCCGGAGGACCTCAGCGGTGGTGAGCTGCATCTGCGCGTGGTTGCCGCAGACGGCAGCGGGTCTGAAGATGCGCGCGAATTGACCTTTCCGGTGGCGTCCAATACGCCTCCGCAGCTGGCATTTAAAGCTTTTGCCACCTACAAGGATATTGAAACCAACATCTATCAACATGTGCTGGATACCGCAGCCAAAATCAATACCGCTGAATATTGGGTGCCGGTCGGGGATTGGTGGCGGTTGGATGTTCATCTTAGCGATGATGCCGCCCTCAGCTCGTTTGTAGTTTACCGCCGCGAAGACGACGGCACGCGCCGCGAAATCTATCGCAGCCAAGATCTAACCAGCCGGTGTCCCGCACCGGGGGTGCGCGCTTTAGATTTGAGCGTGGAACAATGGTTTGCCGAAAACGGGCCCACCGAATATGAAGCGGTGGTCACCGACAAGGCCGGCCTGAGCAGCGCCCGCACCTTTCTGGTGCATCCGCTGTCGAATATGCCGCCCCAGATCCGGATTGTAGCCCCCGCCGATCATCAAAAGATCGTGGCCGGTACGTTTCAAATCCTGGTGGGGGTCGTCGCCACCGACGACTGTCCTTTCAGCGCTGAGAGCATCAGGATTTATGCCAATGGGGCGCGCCTGTTTGTCAAACAGGCTCTAGACGGCGGTCAGGATCCCGCCGTTATGGGCGGGCGGGCAGCAATTGAAGGGGGCTTTAGCGATATATGGAATGATATCAAAAATAAATTTTCGCTGGAATTGGCCGATGCCTATGGCAGGCAGGACAGTCCCTACGCCAAACGGGCGGCGTTTGTAATGGCCGTGCCCGCCGGATTAATCAAAAATGCCGAACTTGTGCGGCTGACCGCCATGGTCACCGATTCCAGCGGGGCCATTGGCCGCCACGATACCGAATATGATGCCATGCCGGACGAGATTTTGCCCGAAGTGGCGATTACCCAGCCGCAGCTTGGCTATGGCCCCATTGAAGCCTCGGATTTCACCCTGGGTTTTCGCGCCTATGACAATGTCAAGGTCGAACAGCTCAAAATATTCGTGGGCTACGGTGCCCGTCCGCCCGAAGGCAACTACCGGGCACCCGACTACGGTTCTGCGCTGCGGGTCATCGATACCATCGCGGACCGTGATTTTGAACCGGTCACCGCCACCAATATTGATACGGCCGAATATCTGCAGAAGCTGCATGTGGCGCGCCTTTCCGTCATTGCCGGTCAGATGGGATTTGCCGCCGATGCTCCGGTGGCCTACGACCTCTGGGTAAAACTGGAAGCACGCGATGCTGCCGGAAACCTGCGAGAAAGACAGGTCAGCTATGCGATTCGCGTCGACGAGCCACCCCTGGTCGACATTATCTCGCCGGCCAATGGCGCCCAGGTGGTCGAAGAAAACATCATCACCGTCAATGTCAACACCTTCGATGACGTGGGTCTTGACTCACTGCGTCTTATCACCATGCACGGCAGCAGCGGCGAGCAGGAATTCTGGCCCTTGCTGAAGGATCCGCCCTACCAGTTTCAGGTAAAGGTGCCGGCCTATGATAAAGCGAACACCGCCAACAACACCCTGCATATCCGGGTGGAAGCCATAGACACCTACGGCAGGCAGTTCGAAGATGCCGCTGCGCATCAAGTTCAGGACGCGATTATTCTTGCCATTGGACAGGACCAGGCGCCGAGCGTGGCCATCGGTTACCCGCCGAATGGGCATCAGATTTTCGAAGGCGAATTCCTGCTGGTGCAGGTCAATGCCGTGGACGACATCGGCATCAGTCAGGTGGTGCTGAATGTGGCCGGGTTGATCAACGGCGATCGCACGTATACCGATATCCGGTTCCCCTATGAATTTCTGGTGGAAGTGCCCTACGGCCAGGCGACCCGTGATTTGATTCTGACCGCCGCCGCCACTGAAAAATTGGAGTCGGCCGGCAAGCCGGCCCGCAGCGCCCACACCCTGCATGCAACCACGGTTGATGTGCTGGCCGACCGGCAGCCGCCCGAGATCATCATCATTGCGCCGGCCGTTAACGCCAGTGTTGCCGAGCATTCGGCCCTGCACTTTGACATCCAGGTTCAAGACAACGTCCGGGTCGGCAGTGTTCAGGTGGTATTGCTGGCCGATAAAGACCTCGACGGCAGTGCCGAGCGCGAAGTCGCCCGCAAACTCCTGCTGACCCCGCCCTTTAGCGGCGCGCTGCCGATCGGCGCCATCAGCGTTTATCTCGACCAAAATGCCGCAATCCCCGCGCACCTGGATATGGCCTTGCAGGTCGAGGCCGTCGACGGTGCCGGCAATACCTCCCGATCCGAAGCCCGCGACTTTAAATTAACCCGCAACCAGTCACCGGTGGTCAGCGGCATCCAAATTCTCGACCACCATGGCTTTAATCTGGGCGACACCCTCGGTCAGATCACCGAGGGGCGTCCCATCATCGTGAATGTGGTCGCCAGCGATCCCGAGGCCGGGGTCGACGCCGTTCGACTCTACAGCGCGGTTGCCGCCGAGGGGGCAGCGCCTGAATTCGAACAAATCGGACGGGACGAATCCGCCCCGTTCCAGTTTCACTTAACGGTTCCCATCGGGCACGTTGGGAAAAAGCTGCACCTTCGTGCTGTGGCCCGCGATGTCGACGGCTATGAAACCGTCGCGCCCTTTGAGCGCCAGCCGGCTTTGAGCATTTTGCAGGACAATCCCCCCCAGATCGAGATGGTCAAACCGGAAAACGAATCGGTGATTATCGAAGGGCAGGATATTGAAGTGCAGGTCAAAGCCATTGATGATCTGGGGCCCGACGGCATCGATCGCGTGGTCTTCTATATCAACGACGTTGCCGCATACAGTGCCTATCACCCCTGGTCCCAGGAGACCGGTTCGGCGACCCATGCCAATATTTATCGCGCGCTGCTCAATGCCCCCCAGGCAACCCCGGGGCTGGCAATTTATGCCGTGGCTTACGATGTCATGGGTCATTTTACCCGTTCGGAGACCGTGATCGTCGGCACCATCACGGATACCGTGGCCCCCAAGTTGTCGGTGCTTTCTCCCATTGACGGAGATATTTTAACTGCGCTTCAAATCGTAAAGGCGCAGGTCGCGGTGGAAGACATCGGCATCCAGGCAGAACGCCGCGTATACATGCATTGGGATTACTGGGACAACGCCCAAGGTGGCTGGCAGACCCTTTACGATGAAACCGAGCTTAATTTTAATCCATCCGCCGGAGATGCCGACCGTCACTACTATGTCTACGAGGTGGAATTTATCGTTCCGAGCCTTGCCAGTCTGCCCGGCCAGCGCCATGGGCGGATTCGAACGGTCACCCGTGTGGAAACTCCCAACCATCAGGCGTGGCAGGAGACCGTCCACGAAATAGGTCTGCGCAGCGATGAGCCGCTTTTCCTGTTGGCCGCCGCGCCCGCCGGCGACGAACCGACTCCCGCACAAAAGGCAACCGCCCGCAGTGTATACTACACGGCCGTCGATCAATTCCAAGGGCCTAATCAAACCGGCGCCTTGCTGGCCGCCTGGGCCACCCAGGATCCCATGCGCCTGGAGCAGGGTTTGGGCAACCTGACGATGCCCGAATTTCCGCCGCTTTATCAGCCCCGCAGCGCTTTGTTTCTGGCAGAAGACATCGGCGAAGCTAATTACACCGATGATGACGGCCGTCGCTACCTTTATTCAACGATTCTGGCGGCCGAAAGCGAAGTCTTTCTGGGCACCATCACCGAGCTTTACACCGATGCCAACTATGTGCTGGCGGCAAAATGCGGCCAGGTGCCCTCCGCTGCCAGCCCGGAAATGAGCGAGTTTGCGGTCGACATCGCAAACGGCGTCGATCCGGGCAGCGGCGGCAAAATTCATCTTGCCGACGCCGGCGGGGAACTGTTGATCTTCAGCGTGGACAATGCGCCGGGGTCTTCCGGATTGCCCTATCACCTGACCGGACGGGTGGCCATGCCCTACGCCGATGTTTACGGTCTGGCCCGCAAAGACCAGCTCGTGTTGGTTGCCAACGGCTACGGCGGTGTTCAGGTGGTGGATATCGGCAATCCGGCGGCGCCCTATCATGTGGGCTATATCAAACCCAACGGCTTCGTGCGCGATGTTGCCATTGTGGGACGCTTTGCCGTCATCGCCGCCTCCCATGAAGGCCTGGTGATTGCCGATTTGTTGGATCCGACCCTGCCCATTGTGGCCTCCCAAGACACCCTGGGCGTTGCCAACCGCCTTTTTGTGGAAGGACAGCGGGTCTACGTCACCGACATGGCCGGTGACGGCCGCATCTCCCAGCTGAATATCATCAACCTCAGCGATCCCTATGATCCGCGCCTGGAACGAACCGTGGAACTCAAACCGGCGCGCTCGGATCTTGTGGCCGACGGAGCCTATGATATCAAAGTTGCCGGTGGCAAGGCTTATGTGACGGTTCATTATTCCGACCAGGCGGATCAGCCGGCCCAGTCGGTGGTGGAGATCATCGATCTGTCCCTGCTGGACGATCCGCAGCAGGACGCCACCCAGCCGGCCGTCATTCATCGGGCGGCCGAGCCGCAGGATTTTGCCCCCCGCGGGCTGGTCATCGCCCGCGGCGGTTTGAAGGTCGCCGGCGCCCGCCAAGGCGTCGAACACATTGAGCTGCCGTCTCTAACAGTGCTGGGCCACACACCGGCCGCCGATGAAATGGATGTCTCAACCCGGCTGGAAAAGATCACCATTGAGCTGTCCCATGACCTGGCATTGGACATCGACGCGGCCGACCTGGCCGGCAAGGTGCATATCAATGAGATAGACTCGCCGATCGGCGAAGATGTCCATTCGTGGTTTAACATTGATTTTGGCCTGCTCGACAAACAGCCCAGCCGCCGGGTCATTGACCTGACGCGTTTGTCGGCAAATGAGCTCTATGAAAATACCCGCTACACCGTAACCATCGATAAAGGCCTGACCACGGTTGCCGGGCTGTCGATGCCAAGCGATTATCGCTTCAGCTTTGTCACCGGAAGCGCCGCCGGCACCGGCCGACCCCAAATTGAAAAATTGGTGCCGGCTATGGGCTCGATTGAGGGCAACACCCCCATTGTGGTTTACGGCCGCAACTTCGGCACGCGGCCGGAAATTTATCTGGGCGGCCAGCGTCTGGCGATCAACAGCGTCACCCCGGCCGACGGCGAAATCCCCTATGACCGCATCAGCGCCCGCACGGTGCCCAACTACCCCGGACCGGCGGCGGTCGA
>CAYTBC010000013.1:0-48241 GCA_964435765.1 uncultured Desulfosarcina sp. | reverse complement strand
GGGGCGGCTGGCCAGAAACCAGTTGCGATAAATATTCATGGGCACGTAGCTGCCTCTTCAGGAGAATAGTAGTCTCATGGCGTTGGGTGGCAATCAGGGCAAAAATAGGGTTTGCCGCCGGGTATGTCAAGAATAAAGACGGAGGATGGAAGCTGCTGAAGTGGGGATCTCATTGCTCGCGGCCCGGTGCGGCCGCCGTCTGAGCTTTTTGGGCGGCTTCTTCAGCCTGCAGCCGTGCGGACTTGGCTGCGGCCTGGTCGGCCTCGGTTTCACGCTTTAGGCGTTCAATTTTTTTGCGGAACTGTTTTCTTTTACCTTTGGTGGAGCTGAGTCGGCGGATATATTCTTGATTCTGTTGGTATTGTTCCTGTGCCTTTTCCATAGCCGCGTCGGCCCGTTTTTCAGCCTCCCGGGCCTCCAGCTCCGCTTGTCGGGCGGCTTCCATTTTATCATAGCGCTGATTTATTTCACGCAGCTGTTGTTTTTTGCGTTCGATTGCATCTGTTTGCTGCGGGGTCTTTTCAGAATAGGAGGTTACCTCTTTTGCCCTGGCATTTTGCGGCGGCGGGGCGTCGGTTATATGGATAATCCCTTTTTTGTCAGTCCAGGTATAGAGTTTCTCGGCATAAATGCCGGAAGTACCCGCTAGGGTTATAATCAATGCGGCTGCCGGAATTAGAATTTTCACCTGGGTCCCCCTGATGTTTGCGATGCCAACCGGAACGGCGCAACCGGCTGCAACTGCAGCGATTTTCGTACCGGCATTGTTGGCCCCGAGCCTTTTTCCAAAAACAAAACCCTTTCATCCGCGGGTATCGGTTGACGGCGGTTGGGACAACCGGTTTTATGGTCACATTTTAATTATATTGACTTATCTAAATCCTGTCAATCTATCCGCCGACTGCCTTTGCGCGTTGATCTTTCAGCTGTATTTTCAAACTCCATGCGCTTGCCAAAAACGCTGCAGCTCTTCAGCGAACTGTTGCTGATTTTTGACTGGGACCGAAGCGTCCCACTGCTCGCGCAGAAGCGATCGATAGCGATGGGTGGCATAGCGCCGGTCAATTAAAAGTACGACGCCGCGGTCCGATTCGCTGCGAATCACACGACCGGCAGCCTGAAGGACCCGGTTGATCCCCGGATACTGGTAGGCAAACTCAAAACCTGCATTGAGGGTGTCGGCAAAATACGCCCGTATCAGTTCCCTTTCAAGAGAGACCCCGGGAAGCCCGACCCCCACCACAACAGCTCCCGACAGGCGCTCGCCCACCAGGTCAATGCCCTCGCCGAAAATACCGCCCATGACGGCAAACCCTACCAGGGATTTGGGATTTTCCTGCCCGAACCGCTGCAGAAATGCTTCTCTTGCGAGTTCACTCATGGCCGGGGTTTGGCGTATGATCTCGCTTTCAGGGCAGTCGGATTCAAAAGTGTTGGACACCATCTGCATATACGTGTAGGAAGGAAAGAAGATCAGATAGTTGCCTTTTTTTTGATTGATGAAAGTGCAAATTATCCGGGAGATCTGATGCCTGGTGCTTTCCCTTTGCCGATAAAGGGTGGAAACACGCTCTGAAACAAATAGACCCAGATTTTCCTCCGGAAATGGCGACGGCAGTTTTAAACGGACCGCACCCTCATGGCAGCCCAGGATCTTTTGAAAATAGGCCATGGGAGCCATGGTCGCCGAAAAGAAAATTGCCGCTCTGCAGCGGTTCAGAGCATTTTTCAACTGCAAGGAAGGATCAACACAAAACAGCTTGACCCTCAAATCCTGCTCGATTTTTTCGAAACAAGTCGCATAGCTCTCATCGAATTGTTCCGCCACCCGCATAAACCCGCTGATCTTAAAATACAGATCGAGCAGTTCCTCCCGAAAGGCAGCTTTTATATTGCGGGACAGCCAGCGTTCGGCAATTGATAGAAATGTGCGCATTAACGGATACAGCTTATCGGGCGGCTGTTTTTCGTGGTGCGTGCCGTCGGCCTGATCGCATTTTTTGCGGGCCTTGACCATCCATGAATTCATTTGTCCGAGATTCCTGTAAACAGCTGCCAGTTCATGGCGCACGGCGCGGCGCATGTCCAACAGGGGTTGCTTGAAAATCTCGGCTGAAAACATCTCCCGCGACCGGTCCACCAGATTATGGGCCTCATCAATTAAGAATGTGTATTCACCGTTTTCTTCCTGGAAAAAGCGCCGCAAAAAGACCCGCGGGTCAAAGGCATAGTTATAGTCGCAGATGATGCAGTCCGCCCAGAAAGACAACGCCAAGGAAAACTCAAATGGACAGACCCGATGGGATTTGGCGAACTTTTCCACCACATCCCGGGTAAGGGCATCCTGGACAAATATATCCTTCAGCGCGTTGTTGATCCGGTCATAGTGTCCGCGGGCAAATTCGCATTCCTCCGGATGGCAGGCCGAAGCCGGATTGAAACAGATTTTTTCCTTGGCCGTAATGGTCAGGGATTTGAGCCTGAGGTTTTTTTGACGCAATTTGTCGACGGCCTTTTCCGCGGCGAGCCGGCCGGTGGTGCGGGCCGTCAGGTAAAATATTTTTTTGCTGAGGCCTTCGGCGATGGTTACGATGGCCGGGAAAAGGGCCGCCATGGTTTTGCCGATGCCGGTGGCGGCCTGGACCAGCAGCTGGCCCTCATTTTTGATCGATCGGTACACCTGGACCGCCATCTCCCGCTGCCCCGGGCGATAGTTTTCAAAGGGGAATTCCAGCTTGCGGATGGAGTCGTCACGCACAAGCTCCCAACTGATAATAGTGTGCGCCCATTGCAGATATTCTGCCACCAGGTTCCGGAAAAATGACGCCAGTTCATCCATGGTGAAGTGCTTCCGAAACTTTCGAATTTCACCGCTTTCCACCTGATAGTAGGTCAGCTGCGTGTCAATTTCGTTCAGATGGTGGTCCTGGGCATAGATGTAGGCATAGCTTTTGGCCTGACCCCAGTGGATCGGGTTTTCCTGGTGTTCAAAGTGATCGAGGCTGCGGGATGTTGTCTTGATTTCTTCGATTAATACCGGTTGGCAATCTTCATAGACGCCGTCGATGCGGCCGCCGATGGTTAACGTGAACAACTCGGCTTCAACCTGATGCGAGACGACAACTTCCGCCCGGTAATTTTCGGGGCGGGATTGCTGGATTTTTTGATGGATCCGGATGGCTTCTACGGGTCGGGGAGAGGCCGAAAATTCAAAGGCCAGATCCCCGGAGCACAGCACATGGGCAACCATATCCCGTACTGCTATTTTCAACTCTTTTTTCAACGTTTTTTAAAATCAACTCGATTGGAATCAGTCAAATGTCAATCTTCAATCGCCGATCCCCCGGCGGAAGCGCCAATGTAGAGGTTTTGCGCTTTGAAGTCAAGGCGCTGAAAAGGAGGCCTGCGCAAAGGTGAAGAAACCAGGGACAAAGGCCCGGGTTTTCAATGCGGGAATAAAATTTTCCGATCGACGCGCCGATAACCGCAGGCTTGAAAAAATGTGAGATTTTAGTATTCTGGCCTTGACTTTAGCTGCGATTAGCTGCACTAGTAGGTCAATTGCGAGCCGAGAGGTCGCAAATCGCCCTCCTGGCCCCTTTTAGAATGAACTATGTCCAGCGACATCCTAATTTTTTCGACGCTATAAGATTAAGCGCGTTTTTATTTACCCAGGGAACATGCCATGACGGACTCAAATCTGCAGCTTAAAAACAAGGTCATCCCGATTAAAATTCAATCCCAGATTATATTCAAGGACATCATCGGCCGTGGTGCCGCCATGCAGAAAATATTCAGAATTGTCGAAAAAGTGGCGGACAGCGATACGACTATTATGTTGAACGGCGAGACCGGAACCGGCAAAGGACTCATCGCCCGGGCCATCCACCGGGCCTCGAGTCGAAAAGACAAGCCTTTTGTCCAGATTAACTGCGGCGCAACGCCGGAAGGCCTGCTGGAGAGCGAATTTTTTGGCTACCGGCGGGGCGCATTTACCGGGGCAACGGCTGACAAGGCGGGTAAATTCGAGTTGGCCAAGGGCGGAACCATCTTTTTGGATGAGATCGGGGATATGAGCGCCGAACTTCAGGTGAAGGTTTTAAGGGTTCTTGAGGAAGGTGAGTTTGAGCGCGTCGGCGGCATCGAGACCATCAAAAGCGATGCCAGAATTGTTGCCGCCACCCACCGGGATCTGGAGGAGGAGGTCCAAAAGCGAAATTTCCGTGAAGATCTCTTCTACCGTCTCTACGTGATCCCCATCATGCTGCCGACGCTCAAGGAACGCAAAGGCGATATCCCGTATCTGGTCTCATATTTTCTGGAAGAATTCAGCAAAAAGAAAGCAGCCCAGCCGGCGAAGGTATCCGATGATGCCATGAAAATTTTGGTGAATTATTCCTGGCCGGGTAATGTCAGGGAACTCCGCAATTTAATCGAAAGGCTCGTTGTCCTGCACGAAGGCGACCAAATATTGCCCCAAGATTTGCCCGAAAAACTTCGGGTCGAAGGCGGCCAGCGGCCGCAGCGCAAACTGCGCGCGGATGGTGAAGGAATCTCCTTTAATACGGCCGTCAGTGAGTTTGAGAAGGCGCTGATTATCAGCGCCCTGGAGAGAACCAACTGGGTGAAAAATAAGGCCGCCCAGCTTCTCAAGATAAAAAGAACCACCCTGGTCGAGAAGATAAAGCGATACAATTTGGGAAAAGATACCGAGTCGGACAGCTGATCGCAAGAAAGCCGCTTAATTGTCGTGCCGTTGATTTTACGGTGGAGGGAACCATGAAGGACTTTGAAATCTTATTTGTGGATGACGACCGGACGATCCTGTCGCTGGTAGAAGAGTATCTTACCGCTTTTGACTACCGGATCACTGCCGTTGACAACGGACTCAAAGCGCTTGAAATCATAAAGGAAAAAGATTTCGATGTGGTTTTTACCGACTTTAAAATGCCCGATATCGACGGTCTTGAGCTGCTGGCCGTGATCAAGGAATACCGGCCCGCCACCGAGGTGATTATGGTGACCGGGCACGGGACCATGGAGTCGGCTATCCAGGCCATGAAATTCGGCAGCTACGACTATATTCAGAAGCCCTTCAAGCTCGATGTTTTACGGATTCTAATAGATAAAATTATCGAGACCCGTAAACTTAAACGGGAAAATGTCGTTTTGAAGACCCGCCTGAGGGAAAGACATAAATATGATCAACTGGTGGGAATCAGCCTCAAGATGCGGGAAATATACGAGCAAATTGATCGTATGAGCCAGAGCAGCCCCAATGTTCTGATCGAGGGGGAAAGTGGAACGGGCAAGGAGCTGACCGCGCATGTAATTCACCGAAACAGCGACCGAGGGGATCATGCGTTTATTCCCGTAACCTGCAAAAGCTTTGGCAAAAAGATGGCCGAAGCCCAGGTGTATGACCACGCCATGCAATTATTTAAAACCTCGGCCGGCTCAACGATTTTCTTTGATGAGATTGCTGAGATTGACCCGGGGATACAGGCTGAAATCAGCCGGGCATTTAAAAAATTTAGTTTAAATCAGGCGGCTGCCGACGGCAATTCCAAGACCGGCGTCAGATTGCTGGCGGCGACCAATCGAAACATTAAAGACGCTGCCCGCAAGGGACTTTTTGCCCCGGTCTTTTTCAATTGCATCAGCGATGTGACGATTCAGATGCCGCCCCTGAAAGATCGCAAGGAAGACATCTGTCTTCTCATCAACCACTTCTTGAATAAATTCAACCTGAAAAGTGAAAACAAGGTTTTGAGCGTGGCGCCCGATGCACTCGATGTGTTGCTGCGCTACAATTGGCCCGGCAATGTTATTCAACTGGAGAACGTAATCGAACGGGCATTTGCGCTCAGAGTTGATTTAACCATCGAAGTTGACGACCTGCCTTCTGAAATTAAAACTTTCGGGGAGATTTCGAAGATCATCTGACACCTGAAACCTCATGCCGATGTTCATGTTCTCTTATGGATAAACGCCTGCCGATTCCTTATTCCTCAACTACGAAGTGCACCCTGCGGTTCTTTTCACGGGACGCATCGGTCTTGCCGGCGTCAATCGGCCTCTCGTTTCCATAGCTGACGGCAATTAAGCGGGCGGTCCCGATACCCTGTTTAATCAAAAATGACTTTACAGCGCCTGCCCGCCGTTCGCCCAGCGCAAGATTATACTCCTTTGATCCGGCCTCGTCCGTGTGGCCTTCAATGATTACCCGGATATCCGGATTTTTTTGCAGCCACAGGGCTTTGCGCTGCAGCAATTCCTGGTTTTCCGACCCCAATTTATAGCTGCCCTTTTTAAAATAGATATCCTCATACATGAATTTGATCTTTTCCGCCCTTAATTCTTCAGTCTGCATTTCGCGATCCCGACGTTCATTCTCCAACTGTTGGCCGAACTCTGCCGCCTCCTGCATGGCCTTCTGCATCGAAACGTCCGATGGCTCAGCTTCGGTTGTATTTTTTGAACAGGCCGGCAAAATTATGAGAACCGGAAACAAAACGACAAAAATAATAAAGGTGCGCATTCCATTTTGCATATTACCCTCCTAAAACATGTCGTGAAGATCATCAAAGTTGTTTGAATTATTGATATTTAATTATAGTATAATATTTTTTCAAAGTAAATTGGCATCTTTATCTTTTATCAAATACCGAATACAAAAAACGCTTGACATATTTTCTTTTACTGATATAGTTCTCGCTATGAACGATTATACGGGTAACAGCCATACGGATATATCAGATTATCAATTGGATAAATTTCAGGAGTTGATTTCGAAATTGTTTCAATGCTGCCAGGAGCGCATGCAGTATCAGTGCGATCGATTTCAGCTGCCGGATGCCGAGTTGCGCTGTCTGGCATTGTTCGGCTACGAGCGTTACCTGACTGCAAAAAGCATTTCCCACAAAATGAATGTGGTTAAAAGCCGGGTGTCCAAGATTATTGACGGATTAATCAATAAACGCTTAATTCAAAGGATAAAAGATCCCGAAGACTCCCGGGTCATTCTGCTCAGCTTAACCCCGGAAGGCCAAAAAAAGCTAAACAGCATCAATTCATTTTTATATGAAATTCATGGGCAGGTTTTGTCCCAGATGGCGCCGGATCAGCGTCAGGCAATGTTGACCAATCTGGATATCCTCAAGGCTTCGATGGAGGCTGTCAAAGAAATGCTGGTGTAGCCCATGATGCCGGCCCAGACCATCGGGAAGCGATGTTTGAAAACAAACAGGCGAAAAAAATTACGCTAAAAGTTCATATAGGGAACCAATTAATGGAATTAATATAATTAACTAACTGATATTAAATGATAAATAATGTTAACACTATAGCCAAAGGAGGAATACCATGGATATGCAAAATATTGAAAATCAGCTTGAAGAACTCAAAGCCCAGGTTGAAGCCCTCGGTAAAAAAACCGCGGAAAACAAACTGGCGATGATAGTCTTCAGCGGCGATATGGACAAAGTGCTGGCCGCCTTTGTTATCGCCACCGGAGCTGTCGCAATGGGAATGGACGTCGTGATGTTTTTTACCTTCTGGGGCACACCGGTGCTCAGAGACAAGAAAAAAAAGGTCGGCGGCAAGGATATGATGGGTAAAATGTTCGGCGCCATGCTGCCCAAAGGAACCGGCGATGTGAAACTGTCCAATATGAATATGGGCGGAATGGGAACCGCCATGATGAAATCACTGATGAAAAAGAAAAACGTGGCGTCCCTGGAGGAAATGTTGGCGCTGGCAGAGGAACTTGGGGTCCGTATTTATGTGTGTGAAATGTCCATGGACCTGATGGGCTTCAGCCGCGAGGAATTTGTCGATTATAAGGGTATGGGATTCGGCGGTGTAGCCTCCTTTCTGGCAGAGGCCCAAAACGCGAAGGTCCAATTGTTTATATAGAAATCAACCGTACAACAGGAGAAATTAAATGAGTGAAGATGTTCAAGTTGCAAAAGTATTAGATTTAAAAGGGCTGGCATGTCCCATGCCGGTTGTCAAAGTCAGCAAAGGAATCAAAGAAGTCGGGCTCGGCGAGGTCATCGAGGCGCAGACGACCGATCCCGGTTCATTAACCGATTTTCCGGCCTGGGCTAAAACCAGCGGTAACGAAATCGTAAAAACCGCCCAGGAAGACAAGCTGATCAAATTCTACATAAAACGATTAGTATAGACCAAGAAGCAGAGGGCATGGGATATCGTACATAGCGCCGGAAACGAGCAGAAACGATCCTTTTCTCCTGCGCTGTGCACTCTACGCTCCCCCTTTGCTTTTTAATTGCAGGAGGCGACGTTGGACGCATTGATCAATTTTATTCTAGTTCCGATGGTGTATATCGCCGTCGGGACTTTTTTCATCGGAACCGCCTTCCGGTTGATAAAGATTTTCCGGCAACCCAAGCATCCGGCCACCTTGCAGATCTTCCCCGAGAAAAAGCCAAAGTGGCTGTGGGCCCTCTACGATACATTTTTATTTCCCAGCGTGCTGCGGCACAAACCCGTCCTGTGGGTTTTTCTGATGCTGTTTCATATTTGTCTTTTGTTTCTGATCATCGGACATCTGGAACTGTTCGGCGATTTTGCGGTTTTTCAGATCATTGCCCACGAAGTCTTCTTGGGACAAGGATATGTCGGCCTGATTGGCACTCTGGCGCTGCTGTATTTCCTGTTTCGCCGCTTCGTGTCACCGGTCAGGGAGCTGTCGGTACCCGAAGACTACTACCTTTTGATTCTGCTGTTTCTGGTCGTAATTTTCGGCAGCGAGATGGATTGGGCCAGAAGATGGTATGGGTACGAAGGGATGACCGTGGATGATTATCGGGAATACTTGATGAGCCTGTTGGTGCTGCAACCCTACCTGCCGGATACGGTGACGGCATCCGGGCATTCTTTCATGCTGGTGCTGCATATATTTTTTGCAAACCTGTTTCTGATATTTTTTCCGTTCAGCCAGAGCATGCATTCATTCCTGTCGCTGCCGATGAATAAGCTGAGAAGGGGCTAGCTATGGATCAAAAAACAAGAGATGATTTGCTCAGTCTTTTTCAGAGTAAACTCAATGAAGCCATGCGGTTTTACCTGGAAACCTGCACCCGCTGCGGGGTTTGCACCGAAGCCTGCCACGTATACGCTTCCATGGGCCAGGTTAAATACATAGCCGCCTACCGGGCTGAGATCGTCCGCCGCCTCTATAAAAAATATTTCAAAGTCCGAGGCAAGCTCTGGCCGTCGGTGGGTGAAGCCAAAGAGTTGACTGAGATGGCCGTCGAAGAGCTTTTTGAGGCGGCTTATTCCTGCACCGGTTGCCGCCGCTGCATGGTTTATTGTCCTTTCGGCATCGACACCCAGATGATTATGTCGATCGCCAAGCTTTTGCTGATCGGTGCCCATGCCGAGCCCGAAATTTTAATGCTGCTGGCAGACACCTCCGTTGAGAAGGGCAAGTCCATGGACCTTTTCAAGGCGGGCTTTCTGGACGGTATCAAAAGACTTGAAGCGGAGGTGGTTCAAAAGTGGCAAACCGAAGCCGGCAAGACCGCCATCCCCGTGGACGTGGAAGGCGCCGATCTGCTTTATGTGGCGCTGGCCGGCGCCCATTCCATTATTCCGGCGGCCGCTATTTTCAACGCCGCCAGTGAAAACTGGACCCTGAGTTTCTTTGAGGCCGTCAACTTCGGTGCCTTTGTCGGCGATCCGACCAAAACGAAACTGATATTGGATCGAATCGTCAATGAGGCCAACCGGTTAAAAGTAAAAGAGGTCTGTGTCTGCGAGTGCGGCACGGCTTACCGCGTGATGAAGCAGCTTTCCGGCCAACAGCCCTTCAAAGTATCATCCATTACCGCAGTGCATGCCCGCTACCTACGTGAAGGCCGCATTAAATTGGACAAGACCAAACTCAAGGGCGCGATTACTTACCACGACCCCTGCCAGATCGCCAGAAACGGCGGGGTGATGGCGGAGCCGCGCTATATTCTGCAGCACCTGACCGATGATTTTAGGGAGATGAGCGCAGATCCCAGATACAACTGGTGCTGCGGCGGCGGCGGCGGTCTGGTGGCCCTGGGCGAGGAGACATTTGATTTCCGGATGAAATCGTCCCGCGTCAAGGTCGATCAGGTCAAAGCCACCGGGGCCGCGACCCTGGCAACCGCCTGCGAGAACTGTCACACCCAGCTCAGCAATTTAAATGACCACTATAAAATGGGGCTGGAGGTTAAATTTTTAAGTTCCATAGTTGCGGACGCCCTCGTGCAGTGACTTTAAGCTATCCCCGCAAACTGGGTCCTTTGCGCCATGTTGCAGATAAGGGGTGAAATCAAAGCCAAGCCCAGCGGGCCCGGACTCCTTACTCCAAAACCGAATATACGACCCGCCCGCCCTCGTGAATCGGGCAGGCGGGTCGCTCCCGGGAAAATTTCCACCTTTCCCATTCTTACTTGCATACCCCGTTTTTTGTCGCCCATTTGATGCCATCGCAATCCCCTGCATAGCAGGATTTCTTAAAATCGCTGCAGGCCTGACCGGTTTTATCCAGTTGATAGTAAACCAGACCGCGGTTCAGATATGCTTTCGCATATTTGGGATCCAGCTTCAAACTTTGGTCAAAATCCTGCAGCGCCTGCTGATACGCATTCAGGGCATAATAGGAATTGCCCCGATTATTGTAAGCGGCGGCATTGTTCGGGTCCAACTCGATGGCCTGGCTGTAATCATGGACAGCCTCTTGGTACTGCTTTAGATCGTAATAAGCAAGGCCCCGGTTGCTGTAGGCGATCGCGCTGTTCTGCTTGCTGTTGATGGCCTGGGTCCAATAATTGACGGCCATGTTCGGATCCTTGTATTTGCCGCCCTGCCACAGCGCCAATGCTTTCTGGCTCCAGTCCGCATTGCTGTTGCCCGGCTGACTGGCGGCCTTGCGGTTGCCGGTTTCGGCCTTGTCGATGGCTTTTTTGTGTTTTTGGGGCAGCGTAATATGGGGCGTGTTTTTTGTCGATTCAAGACTGCCCAATTTGAAGTCCCCGCCCCCCGATATTTTTTGAATATAGGCTGGAATCATCAGCGCACTGCTGACACCCATGACCGGGACCATCACCATGGTTCCCACGGTGAGCACACTCCAGGTGGCCATGATTTTGGTCATCCCCAGCTGTTTATGTTTCATCCAGCCCCAGATGAATGTGTAAATACTGCAAAAGAACCCGAGGATCCCCTTTAGAGCCCCTTCGTTTTTAAACAATTTGACCAGGACGATAAAAAACAAAACTATACATACAAGATTTGCGATCAGAAACGCGATACCCATACCCATTGCCATTATCATGATATTTCCCCTCTCAAATAAAGTCGAAAAGCCGCAGCAGCCAATAAAACATCATTGCGGCAATGACGGTTGCCGTTATTCCTGTTTGACTCTCCAGACGTGCAACGCGGCCGGATAATCGACGCAAGCGAACCGCCGGCAACACGGCTGCACCCAGCATGGATGCCAATAGGATCAGCAGCAGCGGTGCAAACGCATGCGTTTGGACGGCCGAATGCCAGTTGCCTTGGAGCAGCATCGCAACGGCGGTCGTCAGACCGCATCCAGGGCAGGCCACGCCAAAAGTGGAATAGATCGGGCATTGCCAACCCGTTAAGCCTGCGACCGCCAGCATCAGCTGAACTGCGCCCAAAGCCGCGAAAGTCAGGAGCAGCCGCCTGTTTTGCAGCAAGGGCGCCAGCACCGGCGTAAAAAACCATTTCATATCCTGAAATTCAGTTGATTCCCCGGAAGCTGGATTTTTTCGTCTATGCCCGTAGACAGGGTTATACGATTCGGCTATTTTGGTGATAAGTACCTGCAATCATGTGCTCCGGTCGCCAGATATTCTTATTTAAGTTATCGGCTTTTATGCACAAAGCTTTACTGTTTTTCGGAAATAAATCAGACTTCAGACCGCCGAAGGCCACAGCACCAGTTTTGTGCCGTCTTTTTCAAAGCCGTTTTGGACCAGGACCTCAGCCGCCGGACTGGCGGCTGCCGGCCGGTGGTCGATTTGGTGGATTTCTATGTGGCCGGCAGGTTTGAGCGGGTAGGGCATATTCAGGTAGGTCTTGATGGTTTTGACCACAAATTGCCAGGTTGGCCGGGACGGATTTCTTAACAGTGTCAGCCGTTGAAAAAAATTCTCGCTATACAGGATGACGTGCCCGCCCACGAGCACCAGATGGTTGGAAGCTGACCGCACCACCTTCAATGGGCGGTTGAGGCCCCAGTCGACTCCGCCGCCAAAGGGCAGTGCGGGGTCCAGGCTGCTGAGCAAAGCCGGCGGGTCGTCTGCGCCGGAAGGCAGGCCGTCGGCTCTTTCAAGCAATTCAAGCGCCTCGGGAAGAGCGAATTGTACCCCCGACAACCCCGCCACAAAATACCCCCGGCGGATTTCTCCCTGCCATTCCAGCCGTTTCAGGGCTTGAAAAAGGGGATGCCAGGGCAGAAAACCCTGCTCACGGCGGTACCATTCCTTGACCAGAATTCCATAACGCTGAAGCAACAGGCGGGCCTGCCATTGCGCCCGTTGATTTTTATCGACAGCCTTTCCGCGGACTGCAAATGAAGTGGTCAGAAACCAGCGGCCATCCTGGATCCGGCTTTTTTGGCGGAGCCTTTGGCGGATGTCGGACTTGGCAGATCTCAAACGTCTTCGGGGGGGCACCCAGGCGCCTGCTTCAACCTGGGCCGGGACGACATCGATCGGGCTGGTTTGCCGGTCGGGCAAGGACTGCAAAGTCGACAAAAGTGCGGTATAATTTTCACAGCTTGCCAGCCCTTTGACCGTCAGCTCCTGAAGTGCTTGCCACAGCTGCCAAGCGTTCAGTCCGGTCCCCGATTCCAAATCCCGGCCGTAGCTGGCTCCATTTTCAAGCAAAAAATCATGCACAATCTTGCCGGATGGGCTTAAATTTCGCGTCGAATCGCGAAGAACTGCCGGCTCGTCAAACAGATTGCCCTGGCCCCGCCTGCGCAATTCAACATATCTTCTACCCATGTCCCCGCTGATGCCGGTATGTGCAATAATTTTCCCGTTGGAAATCAGGGTTTCCATTTCCGTCAGGCGATCTGTCAGGTTGCAGACTTGGGAATCGCTGTATCGGGAGCGCAAAATTTCACGCTCGAAAACATGCAGCGGGAATCGATATCCGATATATCTTTGGATCGCGTCCGGCAACGGTTGAGCCGGCCGCGCCACGTGGTGCCATATCAAAAGAAAGCGATTGAAGGCCCTGCGATCAGCCGGATTCTGGAGGGTTCGCCGCCGCGCGATCGCCATGCGGTACAATTGGGTGAAATTGTGCGGGTCACACCATTGGATCTCATCCCTATCCGGCATCAGCCGGCCGTGGACCACCTGCCTGGCTTCAAGCATCCGTGCCAGTGCATGGGATATTATGGCGGGTGCGATGCCCAGATCGGCGGCTATTTCATCTCCGGTAACCGGCCCGCGGCTGCCCAGATAACGACGAATGGTTTCGGATATCTGAGCCGGATCCGGATCGCCTTCTGCAACCGCCGCTTCGGCCGTTTTCAGCCGCCATATTCGCTTCGAGCGGTCTTGCGGGTGTTGCGCGGATAAAACAATCCGATGGTCCTTTTGTAATTCATGCAGCCACGGGGCGGGGTCAACTTTGCTGCGGCGGAGCAGGCTTTCTTCATCAAGCGGTCCAAGTTTTTCGATGATGCCGAATAAATCCTCTGCGGTTGCAGCCTGGAAATAAGGATCCAGATGCTGCCAGCGTCTTTCGGCCTGCAGCACGAGTTCGGCGTTCAGGATGGCAGGGATCTGGCTGCGTTTCATAATCGCTTCCAGAAATTCGTTGCCGGCGCCCAAACCTTCACCGGGCTGCCGGCTTTGGTCCGTTTCGTAGAGATATACGGAAACAAATTTAAACAAAATTCCCGCCGCCATCGGCGAGGGGCTGGCGGTGCGGACAAGCGTGCAGCGGACCCTACCGGATAGAATGCCGTCGATAACTTTTTTCAGGGCGGCAAGATCAAACACATCCTGCAGGCATTCGCGATAGGTTTCGATCATGACGGGAAATTGGCCATGGCTGCCGACGGCCTGCAGCAGATCCGCAGCCCGCAGCCGTTGCAGCCATAGCGGCATCCGTTTGCCGGGCTGTGAGCGCGGCAGCATCAGTGAGCGGCCTGCATTATGTCGAAAATGAGCCAAAAAGACGGCTGACCGGGGCAGGGCCTTGATCAGATGCGCTTCCATTTTGGCGGAGGAGATCTTAAAAAGTTGATCCAGCGGCATGGGTTCGGTGGTTTCCGGCAATCGGATCAGGATGCCGTCATCGTCAAACGAATATTGGGTCTGGGCGTGATAATATTGTTCAAAGACGGCCGCCAGTGCGATGGCCCAAGCGCCGTTTACCCGGGCGCCGAAGGCTGCATGGATGATCAGCAGGGGGGTGCCGCCCCGATCGATGGTTACCTCCGCCACAACCTGCCTATCGGTGGCGATCAATTGACCCCGCGTGCGTTGGCGGGTGATGTAATTTACCAAGTTTCGGGCGGTGTTTTCATCGACCGCGCATTTTTCCAACAGCCATTTTTCGCCCTGGTCACGGTCGATTTTTTCCAGCAATTTCCGGCGGAATTGCCCGATTTTAACGCTGGTGGCATAATCGCGCCGCAGGGTGCCGCCTTTCCAAAAAGGTGCCTTCGGGTTGATGGCCGCCACCGGACTGACAATCAGGCGGTCCTGCAAAATTTTTTTGATCAGCCACTCGCTGTTACCCAGAAAAAACACTTCGCCCACCCGGGCCTCGAATGCAAATTCTTCTTCAATTTCCCCCAGTTTGACGTTGGCCTTTTCCAGAAATACACCGTAATAACCCCGGTCAGGAATCGTACCGCCGTTCAGCACGGCGGCCAGCCGGCTGCCGCGCCGGGGCTTCAATTGGTTATTGACTCGGTCCCAGTTGATGCGGGCCTGCAAAGCCTGCAGCGGCAGGTCGGCAAATCTGCCGCAGAGCATCTCGACAACGGACTTAAAGGCCGACTGGGGCAGGTTCCGATAGCAGTAGCTCCGGCGCACCAGGTGATACAAATCGACATAATCCCAGTTGGCAACCGCCACCTCCGCTACGATTTGCTGGGCCAGTACATCGAGCGCATTTTCAGGTATCCGGCTTTCTTCGATGTCGGCCGTAAGCATGCAGCGCGCGATGGCCACGGCATCATCGAGGTCTGACGGGTACAGGACGATTATTCGGCCCTTGCGGGTGGCCGACAGCAGATGACCGCTGCGGCCGACCCGCTGCAGGGCGCCGGACACACTCCGGGGAGCCTCCAAATGCACAACCAGGTCGATGCTGCCGATATCGATGCCAAGTTCAAGGGAGGCTGTGGCGACGACGGCTGGGATTTGGCCGGCCTTCAGGCGGGCTTCAATCTGATACCGGGCTTCCCGCGAAATACTGCCATGGTGGGCCAGAGCCAGTTCCGCTTCAGGTTCCCCGGTGATCTGGCGGTGCATCTGATTCAGGGCCCGCGCAATTTTTTCGGTCTGGGCCCGCATTCCGGCAAAGATCAAAGTGGTCGCATGGGCGCAAATCAGTTTATACAAATGCCGGTAAACCGGCTGCCAGACGCTGGATTCGGGCAATTCAGCGAAGGTTTCAACCGGCGTCGACACGGCGAGATCGATCTCTTTTCGCTGCCCGCAATCGATAATTTTGACCGGCCGGGCGACCGCCGGCGATGTCGGTCCGCCGTTGGTTTGACCGCCCAGAAAGGCGGCAATCCGCTCGAGCGGCTTTTGGGTGGCTGAAAGGCCGATCCGGACCGGTTCGGTCAGAGTCAGGGCCATCATGCGCTCCAGCGACAGACTCAAATGGACGCCGCGCTTGTTGGCACTGACCGCATGAATTTCGTCGACGATAACATATTTTATCCCCCGAAATAATTCGCGGCCACGCTCGGAACTCAGCAACAGGTACAGCGATTCCGGCGTTGTGATCAAGATGTGGGGCGGCTGGCGCAACATGGAGCGGCGCACATGGGCAGGCGTATCACCGGTTCGCACGGCCACCCGGATGGGAGGCGCTTCCAAACCCTGGTTTTCGGCCAGCAGACGAATTTCTCCAAGGGGTGTTTTCAGGTTTTGATGGATATCGTTGTTCAGGGCTTTCAGCGGTGAGATGTACAGCGTGTGAACGCCGGATGCATTTTCAGAAAATTGCCGGCAATCAGGTCCTAAAGATTGGCGAAATAATTGATCCAGGCTCCACAAGAACGCTGCCAGGGTTTTACCCGAACCCGTCGGTGCCGTAATGAGCGTATGACTGCCGGCGGCGATGGCAGGCCAACCCGCCTGCTGGGGTGGACTGGGCGCTGCAAATTTTGCATTGAACCATCGTTTGATGAGCGGGTGAAAGCCGACGCTGTCGAGGACATTGAGGGCCATATTCAGGCCTACATATTTCGAACAGATAATTGACTATATTTACTGGCTTTACTGCTTACAAAAAATCATGAAATTTCCAAGCATCAAAAATCAAATTTCAAACAATTACTGCTGCTTTGCATCCGGGCTCAATCTTAGCTTCTGGCCGGGATATATGGCGGCATTCGTTGCAAGCTTATTGTAGCTTCGCAGCTGTTCGACCGTCAGGCCGTAACGGCGGCCGATCCGGTACAGAGTTTCACCGGGCTGGACTTGGTGGTATTGGGACGCCGCTTCCTTCGGCTTGGATGTGGCCGGCTTCATCTTTTCAACGGTCGGTCTCGGCTGGGCACCGGCCGCAGGCGTTTGCGCCGCCTTTTGATGCAGGGCGACAATATCTTTCAGGATCTGATCGATTTGGGGCGTAACGGTCGATTCCAGGCGATTGAACCGTTGGCCGAGCCGGGTCAACTCTTCCTCTTGCCGGCCGATTTTTTCAAGGGCTTGATCCATAGCGCCAAGGGTTGTCATCCTATTTTCGAGTTGCTCAATTCGGGCTTCCAGAGATTGCAGCTCCTCTCGGCCGATCGATTCTTTGGGACCGGATAGAAAAGCGACCAGGACAATCACCAGGGCAACTAATCCGGCGCCGCCGACGACATAGGGCATGAGGGATTTGGGCCGGAATACCTCTGAGGATTTGCTCAAATATTCTTCCCGGCGCAACTCTTCAGCTTCTTCAGCGGCATAGTCTTTATTGATGACGAAATCTTCGCGGTTAGGGTTTCTGGGATCGACCATAATTGCAACCTTCCTTAACTTTCAAGGGGATTTCGGGCTGGTTTAAACCGCCCCAGGTAGAAGTGATAATCCTATTCCATCGCAAAGGCAATAGGAAAAATATGATACCCGCACTGGCAAACCATCTATCCCTGCGTTTTCCATTCGGCGGTGTTCTGCAGGCGCCAGCGGGCGACGACCAGCAGGGCGGCCAGGGTCACTAGAAAATACCAGGGAAACCAGCTCATTGATTTGATAAATACGGCGTTTTCGAGACCTGTTCCGCTCAGGCCGGGAGTGGATGCGGCGATCTGTGGCCTCAGAAAAGACAGCAAAATGGAATACAGTACACCGATAAGACCGTAGGCCAGGTTGAAGGACAGCCCTTTGAAGCTCAGTACGGTCGCCCTTTGGTGTGAGGCCGTGATGCGGTTCAAGTAATGGCTTTGGAAAAAGCGGCCCAGATACATGACGGCGGAAAGCAGCGCCACCGGAATCAGCCCGATAACGGGTATAAAAAAAGTCAGGCCGATCAGCCCCAGCATACTGAGCACGGCCATAATACCCAAATTATAGGCCGGGGAGTGCCGGTTCACCATGTGGTAGGCCAGACGGGGGATGATCAGACCCAACACCGCCAATCCGGAGCCGATCAAGCCAAAAGATGCTTCCGGCAGGCTGATCAGACGATAGTATTGACTGGCTAAGGTGATCACCATGCGAAGGCAGTTGTCAAACATCAGACCGGCCAGGATGATGACCAGCGCAAAGGGCGTTCGCAAGATCCAGCCGCCGGTTTGCAGAGTTAATTTAAAGGCCTGCAACATAGGTTTTGGGCCGGGTCCGGCCGGCTCACATCCAGGACTGGACAGCTGCGGCTCCTGCATTCGCAAGGTGGTCAGCAATGTCATCACCGCAAAGAGAAGCGTAAGATACAGCGGAAAACGCAGGGTCAGGGCCTGGGTTAGCTGGATCTTCAATCCCAGCATATTCACCGCCCGCTGCATCAGCGCCGGGTCATAGACAGCCGCTCCCAGACTCATAGCGCCGATGTAGGCCATCGATTGCATGCGCATTTGTTTTTCGAGCACCCGGGGCCAGTCGCGCTTATTGCCTTCCTTTTTCAGGGTGTCATAGGCAATCGCCTCGTCCGCCCCGCTGGCGGCGGCTTCGGCCGCTCCGCTCAAAATCCGGTTGGCCAGAAACACCCCAAAAAGCAGGTCCGCATTTCCCAGGGGGACAAAACACAACAGCGCGATTTCAATGACCATCAGGACTCCGGTTGCCACTAATAGATTTCGCCTGCCAAGGGTGTCGGCCAGCGCACCCGAAGGGACCTCCAGCAAGACGATGGCAGCCGCCCAGGCGGCATTCAGCAGCGCAAATTGTTCCAGCGTCAAACCGAAATCCAGAAACAGGATGGTGAAGACCGGGTAGTAAAAACGCGCATTGAAAAAAACTCGAAAGGCGATGAACAATCGGACATTGCGAATGGCAAACGGGGATTTGTCGACAGGGATATTCAAGATCAGTCTTGGGACTCCTTGTAGTCAATGCCATCATTGAGACGGGCCCGCGGCTTTTCGGCGACGGCCCCATCTTCGAACAGCTCCTCTTCCAAGCCTGCGGTCTTTTTCGTTTTAGAGCCCACAATGACGCCTTCCAGCCATACGCTCGGAAAGATGATCAGGTCATACAGGTTAATTACCAACCGGCCGACATAATAACCGATGTTTCCAATCAGCCGCAGAACAAAAGCGATGATCCTGAGCACACCGGTCGCCACGATTCCCAGCACCGTGCGGGAGGAGGCGACAAAAGACTCCATCGGTATGGCGACGAAGGCGAGCGCAAACGGCAGGATAAAGCCGATAATCATCTGTCCGACCGTGGGAATTACGCTGCGGGTGGATGCAGCCGCCTGATCCATGCCTGCCAGGGTTTGGCCCACCGCCGCCAAATCCTGGGCCATGCGGTCCTGCATAAAGGCCAGGGCCGATTCCACTCCGGCCAGGACGGCTAACAGGCTGAGGGTTATCCAGATCATGCGGCGGCGCATTTTATCATCCATACTGCCGATCACCGGGAATAAGCGCGTAATTCTAAGAGACTCCATTAAAAACAATCCCATGGTCAATTCGATCAGGATGATTACCAGCCCGGCGACATCCGACGTCTTGTAAAGGCCGATATAGCTGGCGCCCCCCACCATTTCCGACATGGGCAGTGCAATCAGGTTAAAGTTGATCAGCGCACCGCCAAACGCAATCATCAGGATCAGCCCGGAAATAAAAAACTGGGTCAAGGATGAGGATGAAAGCATCCGGGCGGCCTTGTCGGTCTGCTGACGAATTTGTTCATATTCATCCATATAGCGGTCGATGCTCTTGGCCCGCCGATTCAAGTTGTCGATGGATTTGCCCACATTGTTGAGGGCTCTTTGGACCTTGCGCCAGACCGGCAGCATTTTGTTCAAGATCGAATGGCGCTGGGCATTGGAGCTGCGGTAGTTGTCGATGGCGGATTTGTGCTGTTCCGTCAGGGTGCGGTTGATTTCACCCAGCATGTTGGACACCATGGAATCCCCGCTGTGCTTGATGTTGGCGATCGATTCGATGACCGGCAGCCAGTTCGGCAGGGATGGGGGCAGGTCGGCGCTGCTGCTGTAATCTTCATCCAGGCGGGTGGTGAGATCGGTCAGCTGGCGCTGGATATTGGGATAACTCTCCAAATCCCTGACCACCGCCGCGTTGATTCGGTCGAATTCCCTTTCTACCAAACGCTCGGCGGTTTCAAGTCCGGCGGACATCAGCACTTCGCGATTGTGCAAAACCAATCTTTTCTCGGCTGAAATGACGGATGCCGCCATCAGCCGCATGGCGTTGTGAATAATTTTGCTGAGAGATCCGACCGCGCGGTGAAATGGTTTGCGGGCAAAATAAAGTGCCGCCAGCAGCAAGACGATCCATATCATCATGGACAGGAAAGGGTTTGATGTTATGCTCAACATGTTGGCAATTGGCATTTTAATCCTCCGATCAACTACCCTAAATAGCATGAAAATAATTTTTTTGGGACTAAAAAAAGCCCCGCAGGGCCGGGGTACAAACAATTCGTATATCGGTTTGTCGGTGAAAAACTTGAGGGCATCTTTGCGCTGCGGAGGCCGACCGCAGCTTCGAATCGTGAACCCTCAACCATTGTTGCGGGCAATCACGCCCATTGGGACGAAGGAGGAGAAGGTGATTTTAGGACGATACCTGACGGAGAATTCAAACCTTTGTTAACGCGCAAGAGCAGCCTCTCCAATCAATATCGTTTGTTATACGCCTATAAAAGCCGTCACTTTAATCGTTGCACTTTGTTTTCGATCTGTCCGGAAAATGCCCCAGCTTTCACGGGGTGATTTCGAATTTCACGGTTTCCAGCAGGTTTCCGGCCGCATCCAGAATATCTACGCGCCATGCGCCAATTTCGTGAGGTTGAATGATCTTTGAACTGTAGGTACGCCAGTTCGGTGGATTGACGTTCAGCCTGACCTGCGCGCGCTGCGCATCACCATAATACCAGGCATGAACAATCTCGGTGGCAGTCTGGATATTTGTAATTTTGCTGTAACAATAGAGCTTGCCGGTGGATACCGGAAAACTGCTGCCCGGCTCGACTGCTTGACGATCGGCGATACCTTTGCAGATGACTGCGGATGCAACACTCACATTACCGGCTTGCTGGGCATGGATCGAATGGGGAACCAGAAGACACGCAATAATGATTGCCATGCAAACACCAGACAATGATAAAAAACGTTTCATAAATTTCCTCCCGGATCTGTCAGATACCTGTTAAGTTTGAATATTTTTTCTCCTCCCCCGTCCCTATGGGCGGATATTGCCTTCTTTTCGGTTGAAAATCCGAAAAAACATCAGTTTTGGTCAGCGCCGGATTCACCAACCCCGGGCGCCGTCGGGGTCTCTTTGACATTGCCTTCGAACGATGCCGGATGTTTAAAATATTTTTCCGGATCTTCCAACAACGCCTGGAGCTGGTAGCGGTAGTACCCGATGCGTACGCGCTTGTTGTTTTGGGATCCAAAATAACTCAAGGGCTGTTCTTCCAGAAAAGCAATTCTGCTTTCCAGCCGCTCTTTTTCTGCAGCGATGAGTTCTTCCTGAGTCGGTTGGCGGTCTCGTTCAGCCTGCGTATTTTTTTCCTGCGTCTCAGCTTGATTTCGGGCATCTTCGGCTTCAACCGACTTGTTTACCTTATCCCACTCATTTTGCTCCATTTCTATCCTTTTTTTATCGGCCGCTTCATCGTGCTGATATTCCGGGAACACGACCTTGGGATTCTGGACGTCCTCGGGGGGGGAATCACTGAAGCGCTTGACACCGTTTTCATCGGTCCAGGTATAAATTTCGCCATACAGGGTAGAACCCCCCCAAATGACGAATACAAAAATCATTAGGGTTTTTATAAATTTCATAGTCCCTCCAATATTCATTCGCTTCGATGCGGCACCTTGTTTGATGCAAGGGTCACCGATGCCGGGGGTAACATTACAAAAAGTATGTTGCGGTTGTGCGCAGTGAAATCTCAATCTTTCTGATTGACAAAAGACTTCAATGCATCACCCTGAAGCCCGCTGAGCTTGTTAAATTTCACACCAAAACCTTTGGCACTGCTCCAGGCAATTTTTCCACCAAAGGTAAACGGTTTAGGCTGGCTGGGTAGAGAAAAATTTAACAGCAGCTCCCTTCCGGCGGGAAGTTTGGCGTCGGTTTCAATGAAGACCCCCCCGATGCTGATGTCCAAAATATAGCTTTTAAAGTCACGGTCCTGGATACTGTAATTTGCGTTTATTAGGCATGGTTTGCGGGGGTTCTCCCGCATAGAGGCTTCGGATTCCTCGATACTGACCGTCCGGACGGGCAATGCCACCTGCGGTGATTGTTCCACTTGTTCCAGCAGGATGATCTGCTGCTCTTCCGTCATATCCACAATTCGCTTGTATAAACATTTGGCAACCTTGTCTGCAACCAACTGCTTCAACAGAATCAGCTGCTGATCGTGGGGCATTTCCCCGATCCGGTTGAAAAGGCGCGCCGTTATGCTGAATTCACCCGGTGAGGGTTCCGTGACTATCATGCCCAAGCTCCTTTATCCTGACGGCAGCTGAATATGCGCAAGCCGGTCAGGTCCTTTAAAGATAGTTCTTTGTTTTTTATGAAAAAAATGAATTGTGATATTCTCACCATCTGACGGCGATTGAAAATTCAATTTACAAGCTTCAATTGACAATTCCGGCTCGTCCGGGTTAGGGTGTAGCTGCTTCAACGGCCAGTGGCTGGAGGCTGTCGACAACACCCCACGCTCGCTGACGGATTCATCCCATTGGGACCGTTGCGCCGCTGCTGTAGAAAATGATCGGTTTTTAAAAAAATTCTAATAGCTTACCTTAAAAGTGTCAATATTATTTTTTGTTTCTGCGTTTCTGCGTCCCGACCCAATTTTCCGAAAAACATTGTTAAGCTTTAATTCCGGGCTGAGCATGCCCGCCGCAGACGGTGCTATCCGTTGCCGGACCTTATAAAGTCGGGACAAGCGGTGGCATGCAACGACGTGGTAGCTGCCGGGATATTTAATTGACACTGCGGCTGCTTTTATTTATTCTAACTCTGAAAATCGGATCCGCGCCGCTCCGGGCTGAAAGCTTTATGAGCCGGAGGCTGGGCTATAGGCTGGGACAGGATTCGTTATCGGCCGCGTAATTTACCGCTTTCCAACTCCACAAAAGAAGGAATTTAAAAATGGAACAGCTGCTTAAAACCGTATTTTACGAAAAACATGTCGACCTGGGTGCCAAAATGGTGGAATTCGGCGGCTGGGATATGCCGGTGCAGTATGAGACCGGCATTGTGCAGGAGCATCTTTTCACCCGCAAACAGGCCGGATTGTTCGATGTTTCCCATATGGGCCGGTTTGCAATTGAAGGCCCCGATGCCCTTGGTTTTCTCCAGCACGCATTGAGCAACAATGCGGCCGCCCTCGAAGTTGAAGAAGGCCAGTACACCATGATTCCGGATGAAAACGGCGGGGCGATTGACGATGCCTATCTGTATCGTTTTGTGGAAGAGGCGTATCTATTGGTGGTCAACGCCGCCAATCGTGAAAAAGATTGGAGCCACCTGATGACACTCAAAGAAAAATTCGGCCGGGTGGACCTCGAAGACCGCACGGCCGAAATGGCCATGCTGAGTTTGCAGGGGCCGCGCTGCAAGGCGATCCTAGCCGACATCATCGATGCCGGCCGACTCCCGGAGCCGCTTAGAAATGCGTTGAGCACGGTGCACATCAACGGCAGACGGGTTTTTGTCGCCCGCACCGGTTATACCGGTGAGCCGATTTGTTTCGAGATGTTTTGCGACCGCCGCGATGCCTTGATGATTTGGGACCTGCTGGTGCAAAAGGGTGCTTCGCCGGTGGGCCTGGGTGCGCGCGACACCCTGCGGCTGGAGGCCGGTTTGCCGCTTTACGGCCACGAGCTGGGACTGGACCCGGACGGCCGTTTCATTCCAATTTTTGCATGTAATCTGGCGCGTTTTGCCGTAAGCTTTTCACAGCTCAAGGGGGAATTCGTCGGCAGGCAGGCCCTGGCCAGACAATATGAGGCCTATAAAAAAATTGTCGACCGGGACTACTCCCTGATCGCCGACCTGCCGCGTCTGATCCAACTCTTCGAACTGCAGGACAAGGGAATTGCACGGGCCGGTGCCCGAGTTTACCGCAACGCCCGGCACGTGGGGTATGTTACCAGCGGCACCATGGTTCCATACTGGCAGAGCACGGGGGTCGGGCTTGCAACCGTTCAAGATGAGGAGCGCCAAATGCGGGCCATCGGGATGGCACTGGTGGACAGCGACCTGGTTGTCGGCGACGAGATTGAAAACGAGGTCAGGGGCAAAAGAATGCGGGCCGTCATTGTCCCCTACCTGTTGAGAAATGAAGCGCCGCCTTACAGCTGGCCGATTCGGTCCGATCAGCTGCGGGCCGAAAGAAAAACCCTGCAGACCGATCTGCAAACGACCCGCAAGGTTCGGACCCTGATTGAAAAGGCAGCGGCCAATACGATCTGGCGCCAAAAAGAGTGTATCAATTTAATACCTTCCGAGCAGTCCTACTCGGCGATGACCCGGCTGCTTTCCATCCTGGACCCCGTGGGGCGCTATGCCGAACACAAACAGGTCAAGGCCTTCAAGGAGGCGGACATCTTTTACTATCAGGGCACCGATTTTATTTCGGAAGTCGAGTGTCTGCTCTGTTCCGAACTCCAGAATTATCTGGAATGTACCGAAGTCGAGACGCGGGTAATTTCCGGGCAGATGGCCAATGTTGCAGTTTTCAGCGCGCTGGTCGACTATCTAAACCGGGCCGATCGAAAAAGTGAGCAGCGCCGAATTCGAAAGATAATGAATAATCACATCATCAAAGGCGGACATTTAAGTGCTCAGCCGATGGGAGCGCTGCGGGATTTTGTGATGCGCGATCCCAAATGGGAGAAACCGGCCGTGGTAAATTTTCCGGTGTTGGCCGACAATCCATACAAAATCGATGTGGCCGCCTGCCGTGAATTAATGGCCGCGCACCGGCCCGAGTTGATTATCCTGGGTAAGAGCATGATTATTCACCGGGAACCGGTGGCTGAAATTCGGGCCGCCATTGATGAACTCGCACTGGATTGCGTCTTGATGTACGACATGGCCCATGTGCTGGGGCTGATCGGCCCCTATTTTCAGCAGCCCTTCGAAGAAGGTGCCGACATCGTTACCGGATCGACGCACAAGACTTTTTTCGGTACCCAGCGGGGTATTGTCGCGGCCAACTATACCGAGGAAGACAGATTCTACGAATTCTGGGAAGCTATACAGCGCCGCTCTTTTCCCGGCAGCATCAGCAATCATCATCTGGGCACGCTTTTGGGGCTCTTATTAGCCGCTTATGAAATGAATTACTTTAAGGATGCTTACCAGAAAGCCGTCATCAGCAACGCCAAAGCGTTTGCCGCGGCGCTCAAGGATTGCGGGCTGGATGTGGCCGGCGACCCGGCGGTGTCATTCACAGAGACCCATCAGGTGATCGTCAATGTGGGCTATGCCAAAGGGCCGGACATCGCCCGGCGGTTGGAGGACAACAATATCATTGTCAACTATCAGGCCGCCCCGGATGAAGAAGGATTCACCGCCTCGGGTGCGCTGCGAACCGGCGTGCAGGAAATGACGCGCTTTGGCATGGCCGCTGAGGACTTTGGCGAATTGTCCCAGCTGATGGCCGATGTCATTCTCAAAGGCGAGGACGTCAAGGATGCGGTGGGCGCTCTTCGCCGGCGCTTCAGGGACATGCGGTACTGCTTTGCCGGCGATGAATTCGAAAAGCTGATCCAGCAGCTTCACAAGTTGATCTAAAGTAATTAATCCGCCCTGAAAGACGACCCTTTCAGAGTTTTAGACTGTTTTCTAAGTGCAAGCACCTTTTTGAACTTGAGCGCCGGCTGCTTAATTACTGTATGCTGCGCATATATTTTAGTTCTGTATTATTTATCCGCTACTTTCGGGGTCTAGGCGGACCTCCCCCCCCCGATCCTTCGATATAAAATAAAGGAGATGTAAATGGATGAGATCCGGATGACCGGAGAGATCCGGACTGACTATGATTGCGAAGCCAAGGGCCTTCCGGCTCAACGCTGGGCCGAGGCGGTCTTTAAGATCGGTGATGAAGAGCTTGTTCTGGAGGTCAGCGTGGAAAAAGATGTCATCATCGGTATTATGGTCGGCGATGATATCGGGTGGCGCGGGACGCTGGAGGGATTGAAAAAAACCCTTAAAGGTGAAATTGAGGTCATTTAGGCTTTTGTAAAGCCGAAAAGCCTGCTCAAAAGTGCCACCGTTTTTTCGGCCATCAACAAATGGCCTTCTTTGTTGGGATGCAGACCGTCTTCCAGAAAATATTTGGCCAGAGGCGCTCCAATTTCGTCCAGGAAGGGGTGGTGCAAATCCAGGCAGGGGATCTCGCTGGCCCGGGCTGAAACCTTCAAGGCCGCCACCAATTCCGATAATTTGCGCACGCATCGGGGCCAGCCGGCCACCGGCGCCATCATCTCCTGTTGCCGGATGTTTTCCATCAGCAAAGGCAGGGGCAGGCCCACGATCGGTGTGATGTCGTGAAACCGGGCCTGACAAGCCATTGCGAAGATGTTGGCCTGAATCTGGTTGACATCAAGGTCCCACCACAAATCGTTGGTCCCACCTAAAATCACTACTATTTCCGGGTGATGGCGGACCACATCCTGATAAAAACGGGCCAACAAGCCGCCGCTCGTGTCTCCGCCGATGCCGCTGTTGACGACCTGAAGGTTCAGCTTGTTTTCCACTATAGCCGGCCAGGTAAAATTTTTATCCAAATCAGACGCTTCGGTCAGACTGTCGCCATGACACACCATGATTTTCATTATTTTTTACCCTTTCGCGGCGCAAAAAACTCTTTGATGGACTGGCGCAGGGGTTTGCGGACCAGAACTTTTAATAACAGGTCGCCGGGTTGTCCGCCGGCTTTGCCCGGCCCACCCATTCCCGCCAGCCGGATGCGCTGTCCTTCACGGATGCCGGGTGGAATTTTAACCACCAGTTTTTTGGATTTTCGGCGCAGATAATACGCATAAGGTCCGCCCTGCAGGGCTATCTGGGGCGCCAGATGGATGTTTTCGTGAATATCGGCGCCGTCTTCGGGTAGTTGCATGCCACTGATCTTTTGCAGCACAAAGCGAATGATTTTGCCCATATTCCCGTCCAGGGGCGCTTGTGTCCGGATCGGACGGCCCCCTTTGAACGGTCCGCCGAATACGTACCGCCGGGCATCCCCCCCCGGTTTTTGAAATTCGAACTTCCGGTATCCTTGGCCGTAAAATTCCTTAAAAATCTCGTTGGAGCTCCTGAACCCGAATGATTTGGCCATTTCTTCAAAAATGTGGTTGATATCCGACCCGCTGAAAATATCCTGTTCGGAATAATTTTTTCTAAAATGGTTATAGGCCGAGGATCCGAATTGATTTTTCAGATGGTCATATTCACTTTTTTTGGCCGGATTTGAAAGAACCGCATAGGCTTCATTGATTCGCTTCATGCGCTCGCCGGCGGCCGGGTTGTCTTTATTGCGGTCCGGGTGGTATTTAAATGCCAACTGCCGGTAGGCTTCTTTGATTTGGGTTGCCGATGCTTGCTGCTCGACTTCCAGAACGCGGTAATAGTCTTCCTGCGTCGTCATTATGGCAAAATTCCTTATTATTTATATTTATCGATATAATAGAGGGTTGCACCCACCGGGGCAAATGCGAGCAACAAAATGTTGAGAACCGGAATTAGAAAAAGAAGGCCGAAGCCCAGGTGAAAACCAAGGCTGCGTCTTAATATCCGGAACCGTTCGCCGAACGGCACCAATCGTCTGGCTGGGATTAAATCCGTATTGTCCCAGGCCAGAAAAATAACCGCGAGGGCCGAAGACAGGATCGTCACCAGCGGCCCCAAAGGTGTCAGCCAGCCCGCGAGCATCAGCAGCAAGGTCAGCAGGACGGGAATCGTTGTCCGGGGGATTTCCTGTTTGATCAAAAATAAAAGCTGCTGCCACAAGGGAGTTTTTTGATTTTCCCGGAGCGTGCCGGTCACCATTTTTTCGGTAATCCGGGACATCAGATCCATGATCAAAACGCTGAAAAGAATCTGTGAAACCAGGTAGGCAAAAATGGTCGAAAGTCCGACCAGAACAGCCGACAGCAGCCAGGAGAGCAGGTACCACAGCCACAGAACCCATTGGCTTTCAGGTCTGCTCCATATGAAATTCAATATTTCCTGATGGTATGCCAGAAGCAGACCGGCCGCCAAAACGGAGATAAAAATCACCACCGCAAAACGAAGCAGGCCCAGCAAAAGCAGTTTCGGGTTTTTTAAGCCCATCCCCAGACCTTTGAGATTGTATCTTATCCCGCTGAATATATTCATATTGCTGTATTCCCCTACAACTGCTGCGCCAAATTCGATGATAATCCCCTGATTTTCCGTATATTTTGCAACGAAGGCCTACCGAATGCAACCTTAAAAGTCAACAAGCAGGCCTCGCGGGCGATATTTTTTCAGGATTGTCAGCAAAACAGCTAAAGCCGACGAATTTTTGGGCCGATATAGTTCTGGTAGTCAGTGTACACAAGGCGCAGATTTTTAATAATCCTGTGAATAAACATAATTGAATCCGTAATAATGTCAAATGGAAGCCGTATTTTTACCATGGCTCCCATCCGCTGGCGGCCTGCCGTTGGACGCTGAATTATTGCAGCTTTCATTTTATCTGGAGAGGGCGAAATGTTGATCAAGGATAGAGATTCCCACGAGGGGGCTGTTGAACAGCTGAGGGGTCTGCTTTCTTTGAATCTGAGTCCCAGAAAAAAATTTCTGATCGAACGCGAACTAAAAAGTTTATGTCCTGGAGAAGACGGCGGCAAAAATGCATCCCATCTGATCAATTTTTACTGCACCGACTCCCCTGATTGGGCGGTTATTCACGACTTGAAAATTGAAAACAACGGCTTTTCCACCCACATTGACCACATTCTGATCGATCGGTTTTTAGACATCTACGTGTTTGAATCCAAAAACTACACCTACAGTCTTAAAATTACAGCCGACGGTGAATTCCTGATATTTGACGGACGGCACTATCAGCCCGTTGAATCGCCCCTTGAAGAGAATGAAACCCGAATCAAGGTCCTGAAAAAAGTTCTGCGCGAAAACAAAATATTTCCGCGGCGAATGGGAATTCCCCGTCGGCCGAAAATAAAGTCTTTTGTCCTCCTATCTCACAGATCCAATGTTTTGCGGCCGCCCGCGTCGATTTGCGACACCAGTTCGATTGTCACGGCGGATTATTTAACCGAAAAAATGCTGCGGCAAGCTGAGAGAATCAAGCGAATTTACGTGTCACTGAAAAGTCTGCCTAAAGCTTTTAAACCCGACACTCTGAAAAGGGTCGCTTCCAAGCTGGCATCCGTCAATCAACCGGGCTCGGTCGACTATCATCAAGTGTTTGCTCCACAAGACGCCTGCGAAGATATAACATCCGGCGGCTGCACCCCTCCGGACGCCGCCGCATACTGCGACTACGCGATATAACTGGATGATGAAAGCCAATAGCAGACGCCGACCAATGGCTTCCGGGGCCGGTCAACAGTCCGACAGCGGAAACCGCTGCGGCGCCGACCGCCGCATCGACAACCGCACGCGATTGAAATATTTATTATTCAATGGCCGCCGGGAACGAATCCGTCGTGAAGAAGACCGGGACAAAGTATTTTTCTTCGACCGCTATCACCCGAAATTATTTGCGGCTATTGCCGCCATCCTCATGTTGAGCATTCTGGATGCTCTTTTAACGCTGATTTTAATTCACAAAGGCTCATCCGAGCTTAACCCGGTGATGGCATATTTTCTCGCACACGGACTACTGCCGTTCATCATCGCGAAATATCTCCTGACAAGTATAGGGGTCTTCATCCTGCTGATATTTAAGAATATTTTTTTCACGCGGGTGAAAATATATGCCCGTTCGCTTTTTTTGGCGGTCATCGTCGCATTTGCCGCCGTGATCGTCTGGGAGCTGTTTCTGATTCTCACTGCACCCCGCTATTAGATCGCTTCAGCCAACCTGATGTCCGCGTGCCGATCAGATTTCCGGTGTGAGTTCTTTCCAATGCATCATGGTAATTTTTTTTGGATTTTGCTGATAGAGAGCAACCTTTTGCGAACTGAACCAGTCCGGCAAGATATGCAGTTCCTTTGACTGCTGGCTGCGATAGCAATATTCCCGGTGAAAGTGGCCCATAAACACAGTTGTGACGCCTTCGGCAAACCAAAATTCCGCGAAGCGTTCGATTTCATCCCGGGGTAGTGTAAAATGCTGACTCGTGCTATTTTTGTGTAATGCTTTTTTAATCGACGCCGCAGCCACCGGAGCATGGGGCAATTTTTGGAGGAAAAATTTGACCAGGCTGTTTTTGGTCAGTTTCCGAAAGGCTAGATACTTTTTATCTTTGCGGTTGATTTGATCGCCGTGTGCAAAAAGGGTCCCGGCGTCATCCCGCCGCCAGGCACCCTCTGAGCACCAACTAAAGGACTGGGCCCTTTGGCTTGCCAGAAAGAACTCGTGGTTGCCTTCCATAAAACCGACGGTGCGAACCTTTTTGCGTTTGCGGCACCAGGCCAGAAACTCGGCATGGAGGTCATCCTCGAAAGGGGGCAGGGCGATCCACAGATCAAAAATATCACCCAGAAAAATCAGGTCATGGTCGGTTTTTTCCACAGCTGCGAGCATATCAAAAAAAGCGGTATGGTTTCCTCTGGTTTTGCTGATGTGGGAGTCGGCAACAATTATCATAGAAATAAAGCTTCGAAAAATAGGTTCATCAGAAGATCTTGACTTGCCCGCGATCGACGTTATTATATGTGAAAATTTTTAAGAAGGAGTACGTCTATCCCATGCCGATCTACGAATACCAGTGCAAATCCTGCTGTCATTGTTTTGAAGAATTGATATTGTCGGCCGATGACCCTGCGCCTGTTTGTCCCGAATGCGCGTGTGCAGATGTGGAAAAGCTGATGTCGGCCAGCTGTGTCAGAGCCCAGGGCATCGCCTCCGGCTCGGGTGGGTTTGCCGCACCGTCCTGCAAGCCGTCCGGCTGAGGGATCTGATATTTCCCTCAGGCTGAGGGAAAAATAGCGGGTAAAACACGGCCCCGCGAGGCGGCAGCCAAATCCAACCCGGACAAGCTGCAACAGATTGCCACCAAGGCACCAAAACACATAGCGAAATCTTTGGTTAATAGCCTTCTTCGCGTCTTTGTGCTATGTGGCGAAAATTCTTTTATATAAAATGCAAAAAAATAAAATTATGGCTCTACGCTTAAAGGTTGCATCCGCCGACAATCTGTGGTGAACGCTTGATTTTTTGCCCGATGGCATGGCTTTCACAACTGCTTCGTTAGCAACCAGACTAAAGCGATCAGCGGTAAAATGGCCGAACCGGCCAAAATTAGCTGCCGCCGGATTGAAAAGAACCTATCGGCGCCGGCTTCATACGAAGCGCTGACTTCCGCGGCGATGGCTTCCAACTCCGGGCGCGCAAGTCCGGTCACCGATTCGAGGGCTTCAAGGGTATGCCGGATGGTCTGCCTGAAGGCGGATCGGCGTTGATGGCAATCTGCCCGTTCAAAAGCCCGCCTGCGAATTTCCCTTTGGATGCGGTCGTCGATGTTCATTTTTCCATTCCCCTGTTTTTACCTTAACGTTGGTGCGCCCATAAATCTGTATTCCTATTATAGAGCGATTTGGCTCAATCAGAGCGCAAGCGTATCCCCCGGTTTCATCACCACCACCTTGGTACTGGTCTCTTTTTGGACTCTGATGGCCCAGGCTTGCGGATCCTGCTTGATCACCTCAAAGGTGTCGTAATGGATGGGAATCACCTGTTTGGGTTCGATAAGCTTGACGGCGCGCAGGGCATCGTCGGGCCCCATCGTAAAATTGTCCCCGATCGGTAAAATCGCCAAATCGATGCCTTCTTCGCCAATGAGTTTCATGTCATAAAACAGGCCGGTATCGCAGGCGTGGTAGATCTTTTGGGAATTGATGTAAAACAGGAAACCGCACGGGCTGCCGCCGTAAGAGCCGTCCGGCAGCATCGATCCATGCTGGGCTATGGTCAGCTTAACCCGTCCCCAGGGAAAGTCAAATCCACCGCCGATATGCATGGGATGGACATTTTCCACCCCCTGGGAAGCTACCCAGCTTTGAATTTCATAATTTGATACCACCGTGGCGCCGGTTCGTTTCGCAATCGGGACGCAGTCACCGAGGTGATCGCCGTGGCCGTGGGATACAAAGATGTAGTCGGCTTGAACCGCATCGGTTTTCACCGGAGAAAGCGGATTGCCGGTGATGAATGGGTCCACCAGCAGCTTGGCGGCGCCGGTTTCAATTAAAAAACTGGCGTGGCTGTACCATGTGATGTTGATTGACATTTCATACCTCCTTTTGTGTGATTTAACCGGCAGGCTTTTTATACCATAATATTTGGGGGGCGCAAAGTATTTAGGTGCGGGTTCAAGGCTCGGGGTTCAACATTCAGGGTTCAGCGTTCAGATGACAGATGGGTGAATTTTGATTTAAGAGACTCGGGTCGGTTTCCAACCTTTGGACCCTGAACTTTTAAACGCTGAACCTTTGGCCCTGAACCTCTAATCCACCTTTTCTTTGACTAAATAGATCGAGGGCAGGCTGATGAGCGTCACCGCACATTTTACAATTACATTGGCCCAGAAAATGGACCAGACGACATCATGCGGCAGCACAAATCCGAAGGCGCACCAGCAGAAAATCAGGCTATCAATCGGGATGCTGACGGCGTTGCTGGATAGAACGCGCATCCATTGGAATTTGTTTGTGATCCGGGTTTGCCACAGATGGTATATTTCTGTGTCGATCAGTTCGCTGAAGACCTCGGCGAGAATGCTGGCAGCCACAATTCGCCATACCGGGCCCAGAATGGCGGCGAATTCATGGCCCAGTCCCCAGGACGGATCCTGGGGCAGCCAGGCGGTGAAGTGAAAAAAAAGCGCCATGAAAAGATTGATGGCCGCCGCTAAAATGATAACTGTGCGGGCGGCCGATTTTCCGAGGCGCTTGTGAACCAGATCCCGAATGGTAAAAGTGATGGGATAGATGAAGGTGCCGGCATCCATGCTGAAGCCGGCAATCAACGTTATTTTCAGACTCCCAATGTCAGACAATATCTGAGCGGCGATATAAATGGAGATGACAATAATTCCAACCGTCGGAATAGCGGCCTGTGGTTTCTGATTGGAAATGTCGCTCATCTATAAATATTTTTCTATTTTTGCATCCTTTTTCAGCTGATCGATATACTTCGTGGCTTCTTTTTCGATTTTTTCCTGTTTCAGGCGTTCGATGAGCTGGTCTTTGACATCAGCGTAGGACAAAGTTTGCTCCGGCTTTTTATCGTAAACTTTGATTATGTGGTATCCGAAGCGGGTTTCGACAATGCCGCTGACCTCATCAGGCTGCATGGCAAAGACAGCGTCATCGAAAGGCTTGACCATCTGCCCGCGTTTGAAATAGCCCAGATCACCGCCGCGGGTGTTGCTGGGCCCCTCGGAGTATTCTTTGGCAAGATCGGCAAAATCACCGCCGTCTTTCAGTTTTTGCTGCACAGCGTCGATCTTTTTGCGCGCTTCAGCTTTTTGAGCATCGGTCGCCCCGGCGTCAACCTTGACCAAGATATGGCTGGCCTTTACCTGCTCCGGCTGTTTGAACAACTGCATATTGGCGTCATAAAAAGCCTTGCTTTCCTCATCAGTGACTTCCATTTTACTGGTGATCTGTTGATCGATCAGGTCTCGGATGGCAAGCCCGCGCGCAATCTGAGCTTTGACCTCAGCCACGTTCAGGTTCATTTTGCTCAAAGCGCTATTAAATTCCGCTTCACTGGGAAATCGTTTTTTGATGGCGGCCAGCTGTTCGTCAACCGTCTGATCCTGGATCTTTATGCCGGCCTTTTGGCTTTCCTGAAAAAGTAGTTCACGTTCAATCAGACCTTCCAACACGTCCTTCTTCAATGTGGCGAGCTGATCATCGGTCATTTGGCGGCCCTGTCTGGAAATCCGTTCAAGGTGAATCTCAAATTCTTTATCAAATTGTTCCCGGGAGATAACGACGCCGTTGACCTCTGCAACTTTGGCATCGGCTGGTTTTTTTTCCTCTGCCAAGACCGGGAGAGAAATCAACAGGCAGATAAAAATTGCTGCGATACGCAGGCTTTTTTTGCTGGTGGCGAATTTCATGGATGCGCTTCCTTTCAAATTGACGATAAAAAAGAAAGGACTCACAGAGTCCTTTCTTTTCGAGTTGGTAGTTTTGCTCCTGGCGAGCGATTGGCAACCTCAGGGCTCACTCAAAAATAATTCCACATTGATTTTTGGTCCAATTTTAGCACACCAAATTTTATTTTCAATAGAAACAATTTTTTTCTGTCTTAAAATTTTTCAGACGGCGTACTATTGTTCTCCGGCCTTTCGCAGCAGCAGGCTCCATTCGGCATTTACCATCTGCTGGATCCGATCGGCGTCCGCCTCGGTCAGGTGCTTAAAACGGCCTTGGGCTGCCAGGTATTCCGCGACCCGGCGATTGCCCTGAAAACTTAAGGTATAGTCGACCCCGTCTGCGACTTCATACAGCGGAAATACATTGGTCTGCACCGCCAGCCGGGAGACTTTAACTGACATTTCAGACCCGATGCCCCAGCCGGTGGGGCAGGGGGCAAATACGTGCAGGAATCTGGATCCGCCCTTTATTTTTTTGGCCTTTTCAAACTTTCGGATCATGTCTTCGGGATAGCCGATACTGGCGGTGGCGGCATAGGGGATACGATGGGCAGCCAACGCTTCGACGATATTCTTTTTGCCGGTTTTTTTCCATTTGTGGGCCGGCGTGGTGGTCGTTTGGGTCCCGTAGGGGGTGGCCGAGGAGCGCTGGACGCCGGTGTTCATGTAAGCTTCGTTGTCATAACAGACGAAAATGCAGTCTTCGTTGCGTTCAACGGCACCGCTCAGCGACTGAAAGCCGATGTCAAATGTGCCGCCGTCGCCGGCCCAGGAGACAACGGTGGTTTCAGTGTCGCCGCGCATGTCCAGGGCCGCGCGCAGACCGCTGGCAGCCGCGCCGGCTGTTGCAAACGCCGTCTGCAAAACGGGGATATTCAATGCGCTTTGGGGATAAGGGCCAGCGATAACGCCCCAGCAGCAGGCCGGGATGACCATCATGGTTTTTTTGCCGAGGGCCTGCAGCGCAAACTTCATGGCAATAGTTGCCCCGCATCCGGGACACCCCAGATGCCCGGGATTCATCAGATCATTGTACCTAAAAATGTTGGAATTTAAATTATTCATTGGACCCTCATTAGTTTTCAAAGAACAACGCACAACCCGGAACAGGCCGTTTCTCAGGGCGGATTAATTTTGCTCCAGGATGCGATGGTTTCCTGATTCAGCCCCACCCAAATACTTTCGCCTGCGGGGGCTGAACTGTTTTTGGTTTGATGGTAAATCCCGCTCAGGGTATCCGGGGTGATGTCTCGCCCGCCCAGGCCGGCGACATAGCCGAAAACCTGGGGGTGCGGAACCTGGTTGCACAGAGCCGCCCGAATTTCCTGGGCAAAAATACCGCCGGCACCAAAGGAAAAGTTGCGATCAACGACCGCAACCTTTTGGGCAGACCCCAGGTGCCGTCGAATCGGATCCACCGGAAACGGCCGAAACATCTTGAGTTTGAGCAGCCCTACGCTTTCTCCCCGGGCGCGCAGTTCGGCCAGAACCTGGCGGCAGGTGCCGGTAACTGTCCCGCTGGTGACCATGATAATCTCGGCATCCTCGCAGTGAATCGCCTCCACCGGTCCGTATCGTCGATTGAAAATAGATTCAAATTCGTTTTCGATTTGGTCCAGCTGCTGCGCGGCTTCTTCCATGGCCAACTGGGTGTTGTAGCGCATTTCCATGTAGGCGGCGGGGGTAACCAGTTGGTTGAAGGCACAGGGGGCGGCCGCGTCCAGCCGTAGACGCAGGTTGGGGGGCGGCAAAAACCGATCCACCTGCGGCGGGTCCGGAACATCGACGGGTTCAAATGTGTGGGAGAGAAAAAAAGCGTCCAGCACTACCATAACCGGTAGATTTAAGGTTTCGGCCAGGCGAAACGCCAGCAGGGTGGTGTCGAGCGCCTCCTGGCCGTCTTCACAGTAAAGTTGGATCCAACCGGTGTCCCGTTGGGCGAGACTGTCGGTTTGATCCGTCCAGATGTTCCAGCCCGGTCCAAGCGCCCGATTGACTTCGGCCATGACAATCGGCAGCCGCGCCGCCGAGGCCCAGTGCAGCATTTCGTGCATGTAGGCCAGGCCGTGGGAAGAAGATGCCGTGAACGCTCGGGCACCGCCGCTGGAGGCGCCGACAACGGCCGCCATGGCCGAGTGCTCGCTTTCGACATTGATGAAGCGGGCATTTAAGGTGCCGTTCGAACAATATTGGGACAAGGCTTCAACAATATGGGTCTGGGGCGTAATGGGATAGGCGGCGATCACTTGAACCCTTGCCAGGCGGGCGGCTTCCGAAACCGCATGGCTGCCCTCGATAACTTTTTTCATTTTATCTCCTCCTCCAGCGCCATGGCATTGCGCGGGCATTCGGTGACACATACGCCGCACCCCTTGCAGTAATCCATATCGATCGAGCGCTCTCCTTTTTCCACCCTGACCGCCATCTCGGGGCAGTAAAGCCGACAATAGTCGCAGGCATTGCAGTTGCCACAGTTAAAGCAGCGCCCTGCTTCCTTTTGGGCGGCTTTGTCGGTCAGCGTTGATTCGATTTCCTTAAAAGACTGGAGGCGCCGGTTTACATTCAGAGAGGATGGGGTCACCCGCGGCGCAGTCTGGAAATAGTCGGTTACAATTTCGTCATACGTTACCACATGTGCGTTGCGGTTTTGACGATTTCCACCTAAATAAGCAACCATGGAGAGCGCCGGTCCGGGTCCTACCCGGCAGGCAGCCAGGTCGGTGTCGACGGCCTCCAGGCCCCTTTCAAAATAGGTATTCAGGGCCATGGCCGCCTGTTTGCCGGATGCGATGGCATCTGAGACACTTTTCATCGAGTTTGCCAGATCCCCGCCGAATACAAGGGGAGTTTTTTGTTCGATGAGTTTGCAGTGGCTTAAATTAAGGATTTGGGATTTTGCTGCTTTCGGAAAATGCCAGAGCGCGTCGGCTTCGGCACCGATGGCAACAAAGATATTCTGAACATGAATCGTTTTTGTTTTTTCACCATCCGGTAAGACACGGGCCCGGCCGCTGATTTGTTTTTTGCTGATTTTCATTTGCTGCAGGGTCAGGGTGTAACTGAAACCCGTAGAAGCTGACTTATCGTGATTCTGCCGGATGTGGATGGGGGCTACCAGTTCCATTATTTCCACCCCTTCCTGGAGTGCCATTTCCACTTCCGGCTGATAGGCCGGCATTTCCTGAATGCGGCGTCGATATACGATCAGCGGTGATGCTCCCAGGCGCGCCAGGCAGCGCGCCACATCAACGGCTGTGTTGCCGCCGCCTAAAATCGCTGTCTGGCCGGCAAAAGACATTTTTTCGCCCTGATGAAACCGGCGCAAAAATTCGAGCCCATCGTAAGCCAGGTGGCCGCCGTCTATTCTAAGTGCAATGGATCGCCCATAACCGCAGCCGATAAAAAGCCCATCATATTCACCGTAGATTTTTTCCAGCTGGCTCGCAGTAACCGGTGTTTTGAAGTGAATATTGACGCCCAGCTCCTCGACTCGTTTGATTTCGTGCGCGAGAATATTGCGCGGCAGGCGGTAGGTCGGAATTCCGGAACGCAGCAAGCCCCCGGCTCCGTCGTCTGCTTCAAACACATCACAGCTATAACCCAGGCGGCTCAGGAAGTAGGCGGCTGAAAGCCCGGCCGGACCGGCACCGGCAATTGCCACTTTTTTGCCCCGCGATGATTTGATCATGAGTTCCGTCGTTTTCTCGCCGGAAAGGGCGGTGTCGCCTAAAAAACGCTCGAGATGGTGAATGGCAACCGGGGCATCCAGACCCCTGCGATTGCAGGCTATCTCGCACGGGTGAAAGCAGACCCGTCCGCAGACAGCCGGAAACGGGTTTTCATTTAAAATCAATTGTCGGGCGTCCTTGTACAATCCCGACGATGCCAGCATCTCGATGCGGGCAATGTCCTGGCCCAGGGGGCAGGCTGCGCTGCAGGGTGCGGTTTTTTCATCATACCTGGGGTGGAAAAAGCGCCACGATCCGGTTTTGTTGACCGCGGTGGATGTGTGAGAGTGCGGGATGAATAGCGGTAGATTGCTGAAACTGGTGGTTTTCATTTTAATATTTTCCGTTTCTATTCAAATCCACAAGCCCCAAAATCTGCACGTTTTTGTAGGCATCTTTGCATGCTTGAATATTTTGCTCCGATTTGACGTGGATGTCTTCATTAATGGCATCGCAAATCATTTCCATCGGCGGCATTTCCAATATGCGGGCAAAGGCACCGATGATGGCGGTATTGATAATCGGATGGGTGCGGGTTCCCAGCCGGTTTTGGATGGCGATTGCGGTGGCATCCACGCAGGCCAGTCGGAAACCGGAAAAAGTTTCCAGATTTACGGGTTGAGCCGGGGCATTAATTAGAATCCAGCCGCCGGCCTTGAGACCGCCGGTAACGGGCACGTTTTCCAGCAGTTTAACATCCTGTACCACCACATGATCCGGTGTGTAAACATTGCAGCGGACCAGGATTTTTTCGGTGGCCAGTCTTAAATAGGCTTCCACCGGTGCGCCCCGTCGTTCAACGCCAAAGACGGGAAAAGTCTGCACGAAATAGCCGGCACTGAAATAGGCCTTGGCCAGCAAAATAGAAGCTACGACCGTTCCCTGTCCGCCGCGGCCGTGGAATCGAATTTCCTGCATGATGAGGGGCCCTCGGTTGAGATGGCTGTGATGGTTAAGATCGCGTCGATGATTCGCAAACTCAAAAGGTCATTTTAAGACATATTATAAATTCTGTGGTCTGTCAAAAGACAAAGCTGTAATGCGCCATGGTGCCCTCCTTAGACTGAGCCGACTATTTTCGGTAATTTTTTAACCCGTGTCTGCCCCTGAAAATTTGGGTCCTCATCATAAAAGAACAATTTTGTTTGTTTATAGGCCCTTATTCTACATAATTGTAAGATTATGTGCTGCGCTTATGATTCTTCAGGACGGCAGCCATCTTGATAACTAATTTAAATTAATACAAATATAGCTTCTATGGTTTAATCGGACCTGGTTGGCATGTTAGCTGCAATTATCTAAAGAGAGGTTTTATGCTTTTGAATTGATTCCTGGGGGGTAAAAATGATTACCGAAAAAGCCGGTGCGGAACGAATAGCGGCCGAAACCACAGCTGCCGAACTCATGCGATGTGATTCCTGTCACCGGGAATTGAGAACATCGGCAGAGTGGATTTCCAATGGTCATCGCATTATTTGCGATATCTGCTATCGCAATTTACTAAACCCGGACAAAAAAATCAGCTTTGAATTTTAAGCGGTTTGTCAGACTGCTTTTTATTTGGCCAACGGTGCCTGCCTCGCGTCCTGGCGGGCAGTTCCCGCACCGCCGGCTTTAATTTTCCAATCTTTTTCCCCACACTGCCGTTGCGCCGGATTCAGGCCCTGCGCTGCGTATCGCCGTATTTTCCAAATCTTCCACCCATTCTAGCCGCCTGCCTCAAAACGGGCCGCCTGGATTTACACCGACCCGCCCCTCGGATCTTGGGGTTTAGGATTCCGTGATACTAAACTCCAGTGCCAGGATAATCGTTTTGAGTATACCCCAAGCAATAACAAATTCCTCTAAAGGCTTCAAGACGATCTGCCGATAAAAAGAAATAACTTTATGTTTCTCAGGCAACGCGGATATAAAAGCAGCTGTAAATTCAATCATCAAGATGAATTCGACCATTAACCGTACATTCCTGTATCCCCGGACCTTTATATCCAATATTCCGGAATTTCATCGATTCCAATGGAATGAAGCGCCTATTTTTTTTAATCGAGGTAAAAATAGATGACCGGGAAAAAAGAATTTTATCCAAAAGTGAAAGAGGCATTTATTGCAGCCGGTTTTGAATATTTCGATGGGGATGCCGATATTAAGGGCAAAACCCGGCAGCATCGCAGGCGGCCCGATTACATTGCGGTCAAAGGCAATCTCGTCGTAATTGGAGAAATAAAGTCCCCAAATGAGCCGCCCACCACCCGCAGTTGGCGGCAAAAACAGTCTAATGACAGTCCTGAATTCGCGAAAGTGCGTCAGGATGTTCTTGACTTAGAGCAATGCGGACTGGTCGATCCGAATGTCGGGGGGCATGGCATTATTATTCGCGGGCAGATTCCGGACTATGTTTCAAATATTGGAAAAACCTATGATCTGCCGATTTCAGTGCCGGGACCCAAAATCAGGGGAGGGTATACGGTTCCTTCCGAACAGGCTCAAAATGTTGAATGTGCGCTGTCAAATTGCGGAAAAATAAAATACCAGGTAATCAAGAACGGCAGCGGACCGGCGACATTTATTTTTGAGATGTAGCCTTCCATGGGCTGCCGGCACCGATTTTGCAAAAAGAATTGATCCCATGCAAGCACCTTTGTGGGTCAATTTTACCGAACAAAATTCATTCTTCGATAAACTCGCCATTTTCAATCTCGTGTGATATCAAATTTTTACCACTGTCGAATGCCATATTGACCCGGATTCGGTTTCGGCAGCCGACGCCGTAAATCTCTTTTTTCAAGACATAGGTGACGCTGCCGTTTTCTTCGAAGTTCTGCATCAATTCGTAGGACTTGTTGATGAAAAGTTTGAACTCTTCGGCGCACTCGCTGCAGCGCACATTCAGGAAAAACCCGTCCGCTAATGGCTTGGATGCACCTTTGCCGAACAGTTTGCCGGCTAATTTTTTAAACATAGCAAAGCCTCCAGATTCTACAGAAAGGCTGATCGCCCAAACGCCCGGCCCCATTTGCGCATGATTGCCTGCGATTGTCAAGCAGACGAATGCAGAATCAAGTATGACGCTGTGTATTATTTGACAACCCTATAAACGGTTGCTACTCTGATTTGATCCAAAAAAAACTTGTCGCACGTCTCGGGAGAAAAACTGATGGCAACTAGAGCGCAGGGAAACTTTCCGATATCGCGTCTGTCGCGACGCATTGTATTCTGGGTTTTTGTCAGTGTGATTTTCATTGAAGCGCTGATTTTTATCCCCTCTTACAAACAAAGAGAAAAAGAGCTCCTGACTCAGATGAAAGAAATTTCGGTTGCACGGGTGGCCTTTGTCATGCAGATTGTCGGGCCGGATGCACCGGATGAAGAACTCTTTGACTACATCAAGCGGCTTTACGACGGCAAGGTTGTGGTCGGCGGCGCCCTGTACACGGCGGATGCCAAAAAAATCGGATCCTTCGGTGAAATGCCTGAATTGTCGATTCGCCATGTCCACCCGGCCGGCATGACATTTCTATTGAATCGCGACGGTTCTCGCTACGACATCGCCTGTTCCCCGGTGGAACTGCAAAGAGATTATCGCCTGATCCTGCGCCATGACGCTTCTTCCATCAAACAGGAGCTGCTGGCCTACTTTTTGAGGATTGGCGGCCTGGTGATCATTATATCGCTGGTCGTGACGGTGGGTACCTGGCTGCCGCTGCGCTGGATTGTCGTCAATCCCGTCTTAAACCTGAGAAACGACCTGATTCGTGCCGGTGAAGCCCTCAGCAGCGATCAGCAAACACCTGCCTTTTACTCGGCCACGGTGCAACGCAACGATGAACTGGGTGAGGTCATCGCCGCGTTTCGCCGGATGTACCGGCAAATTTCGGATGCCATCAAAAAACGCCAAAAAGCTGAGAAAGAGCTGCAGGAAAGCTTTCAGCAGATCGAAGCCTACTCCCAGAAGCTCAACAACGAACTGGAAACAGGCCGTCAGATGCAAATTAATTTTTTGCCGAGCCAGCTGCTGCAAATGCCGGGATGGGAAACCGCGGCTTTCTTTAAGCCCGCCCGCCAGGTCGCCGGCGATTTCTATGATATTTTCAAGCTTCCCGAAGGTTCCATCGGACTGGTTGTGGCCGACGTGTGCGACAAAGGTGTCGGGGCGGCGCTTTTTATGGCACTATTTCGCAGCCTGATCCGTATTTTTTCAGGCCAAACCGCTCTGGACGGTTTGCCGCTGACTTGCAGTGATGCCGAGTTCGAGGAACCCGACGGGGTCGCCGGCAATCCCGCTATAGATCCGTCCCACCTCAAGGCTCTGCAAGCCGTGCATCTCACCAACAATTACATCGCCCTGAACCACGGGGATCTGGCCATGTTCGCCACCTTGTTTTTCGGCATCCTGAACCCGGCCACCGGTTTGTTAAGTTACATAAGCGGCGGGCATGAACCGTTGTTTGTTCTAAGCCCTGCGGGCGGTATCAAGGCGCGTCTTGCGGCCACCGGCCCGTCGGTGGGTATCGTCCCCAAAATCGGTTTCAAGGTACAGCAAACTTTCCTGGCGCCGGGTGATATTCTTCTGGGATACACGGATGGTGTCACAGAGGCCACCGGGGCCGACGGCAGTTTTTTTACAACGGATCGGTTAGTGTCAATCCTGGCGACACCGTCATCCACCGCTGCTGAATTACTCGATCGAATCGCTGCGGGTTTGCAGGCGCACATGGGGGCGGGCGACCAGTTTGATGATATTACGCTGTTGGCTATTCGCAGAATGCCGTGAGATTGAGGATTTCGAATTCGTCGTTGCGGAAGGAATATCATTATGGAGAACTGGATTCCATTTGCTGAAGGGGAATACCTGGTGGACCGGGCTTGGTTGCTGGCCGACGGCCGCAAGGCAGTCTGCGTGGAAGACGTTATAGTTGAGATTTATGCCGATGACCGGGGGCTGCGGCATTTAAGGGGGCGGGGACGCGTTGCCAACATTCTGCTGGTCGAACTGCTTGATGACAGTGATGACTTGGATCTGCTGCTGGATTTCGGGGAAGAGTTCAAATATCGGCTCAAGGCGCCTAACCTCCAGGGCGGCAAGGTGTTCGCGCCGGGGGTCAAATCGGTTCTGCAGTTCATTCCCCAAACCCCCTGGCAACAAATACCGCCGGCTGAATTTGAAACCCTTTGCTCCCGGCTGCAAATTCTTTCCGATCCATGAATTGCCGGGTCAACGCCGGCGATAAATTGATGGTTTGACAGGATCGCAACGGTCCCCCATGACCTGCGCTACCATTCACTGGTGAGTTTGCGCTCGACCGTGCGCCAGTTGGTCTGTATCCTGGAAACAGCGTCCATTGCGATTTCAAGATGGGTTTCCATGTAGGTCGAAAAAATTTTGTTGTACAGCTTTTTGTCCTTGATGCCTCTTTTCTGCAGTGGCATGTCCGAGACGAGCATGACCGATCCGATCGGGACTTCGTAGCGGTAGGCCACGGAAAACAGGGTGGCCAATTCCATCTCGATTGCCAGAATTCTCTGTCGCCTTAAATAAGCCACGAATTCTTCATCATACTCCCACAGCCGCCGGTCGGTGGTGTATACAATGCCGCAATTGGGGATCAGGCCGAACTTGCGAACGGCACCGATGCAATACAAATTGACCGATGAGGCCGGAATGGCGGGAAACTCGAGCGGCAGATAATGCCGGCTGGTGCCTTCCCCGCGGATGGCGGCCGACGGCACCAGAAAGTTGCCGACTTCCAGAATATCGTCGATGCCGCCGCACATCCCGAGCATGATGACGGATTTGAGATTGTCGAGATAGGCCAGGCAGTTGATAATCAGCGCGGCCTGGGGCGAGCCGATGCCGAAGTCGATCATGGTGCAGTTTTCTTTGGGGGCATTGACGATGCCGTAATTGCCTTCGGAATACTTGCCCTTGGTTTTTTCCTGAAAGCGCGTGATGTACTGTTTGAAATTGGTGATCAGCACGTGATCACAAAAATCTTCAAGCTTGCAGTTCGTGTACCGTTCCAGGGTCTGCCTGACATATTCGTGCTCTTTAAGCGACATTTAAAATCTCCTCAAAAGCCCATCACTTCCATGGCCTCCCCCAGCCGGCGCTCGTCGAGGGGAAAGACGGGTTTGCGGGGCGGCGGAAATGCTTCCCGCTGGGCTTTATTTACTTTTTGGGCAAGGGGGGCATAGTAGAAGGCCAGTTTCATTTTGCCTTCGTTTTCAAAAAGCTTCAACTTTATTTTGGTGTCGGCATATTTCCAATTATAAATCGTCTGCCCGCTTTCAAACTTCAGGGTCGTGCGCGGCGACCCGTATTGTTGGATAATGTGCTCTTTGAGCTGCTCAAACACCTCGATAGAGCCCACATCGACATAGGCGGCAAAAAACTTATCACCGTAAAACCCATAGGTAACATACGGCACGTCCACGCCGAAGAGGGTGTAAGATTTATTGGGATTTGCATAGTAGCTGACATCATATTTTTCGGCAAACTTAACAAAATGCGGCAGCTCGGATATACTGGTTTCCCATTTGATCCCTAAAAAGCCGTCTTTTAAATCGGCTGCCTGCAGGGATCCGAGGCTGATCAGAAGCAAGGCCGCTGACCCTATCAATTGCTTAAATAATCGCATTTCACCTCCCTTAGGGCTCACTCAAAAATAATTAGTTCCCTTGCCGCTCATGGCTGCCGAGAAGGGGTTCGTTTACCGGCCTGATTTGAGATGGGCTGTTATCAGTACTTCAAGATAATTTCATTGAGTTTGGCAATATATTCTTTTTGATAGATAAGGCCGATTTGATTTTTGATTTCCAGCAGGGAGGATTGGATGTAAGGCCTGATATCGATTCCCTTTGAATTGAGCTCTTCTTCATTGGCCTTGTCTATCGCCAGGACACAGTAGTAAGTCGTCAGGGCCCTTATTCTGGGACTTCTCCTTAAAAGATAACTCCTGCCGCCAAGCGTATTCAATAGGAAGCCGGCATATTCATACATCGTTGCCGGCGACGGCCGCCCGCCCATAGCGGCCTGAGGGTTGTCGTCCATGGTATACCATCGGTAAAAGGTTTTCATGACCGATTCCATAACATCAGCTTCATTTTGCAATATCTGCCGGGTGAGAAAAATCGGCTTTTTGCCCATGATCCGATAAAAATGGGCCACGTTGCGGACCATGGAGTACAGCGATTGCATTTCACCGACGACTATCGGCGGATTGGCCGACAACTTATTGACCGCAATTTGATACTGAAGATAGGTGCCGCCCTCAAAATTGTAGGCCTGAACATAGGGTTGTTCATCCAAGTATGAAAAAAAGGACATAATCTGGCGTTCGATATCGGCCTCACCGGGCTGCATCCCGCCGGTGGGGATTTTTTTCTTGACGATGCCGTTTTTATTGACATCATTTTTTTCTTCTTCAGCCAGAATCTCGGCCAGTTTATTTTCGTCACGCAAGATCGCGGTCAACTTTTTTTCATCACGCAATATGGCAGCCAACTGCTGCTCTTCGCGCAATATTTTAACTAATTTCTGGTCTTCCCCCATCAATTCGGCCAGTTTTTTATCATTTCCCAACACCTCGGCCAATTTTTTTTCATCTTTTACGACGCCGGCTAATTTTTTTATCTCAGCCACCACCGTGGCCAGTTTCTCTTTTTCTTCAGACAACCGGGGCGACTTCTGATCCTCGCCCAATACCTGCGCCAATTTATCGTCCGGAACCTTCTGTCCCTTGACAACCGCCAGCTCATTTTGCAGGCTGGCGACTTCCTTTTCCAGCTGATCCGTCTTTTTCTGCCACAGCTCCTGGTCCTGATTGACCGCCGTCTCAACCTTTTGTTTGTGCCAGGTGGCCAGTTTGGTATAAAGGAAAAAAGCGCCTACGGCAATGACGAGCACAGCAACGACGATCTTGGCCGATCTATCCATTATAAATTCCATACCTCCAAATTGTAGAACGTATACCGATTTTCAGCGAAGGGGTGCAACCCAAAATCTTAAGCGGCAATTATAAGGCAGAAACGGTCTTAAAAGCAATAGGCAATGGAAAAACTCATGCAGTGGGCATAATTTTGAAGGTGTCGGGGCACAGCACGGGCACTTCGGCTTAAAGATACCAAACGTTTGCAGGTTCAAAATTTACTAAGGAAGCTCGCGCATCAACGCAGTCGGGTAGGAGAGAATCCGGAAACCTCGGAATATCCTGACATTGAGGTTTTATTTAATACGCCATCACCTTTGATAAGGCCGCCAACGCGCAGATGATGCCGATGACATCGAATATATCCATGATTACCTGATCGTGATAGTTTAAATTACTTTGTTTTTGCCTGTCAACCGGACAAATGCTTCTGACGAGCAAGAGCGATGCCGAATACTCACGCGATTAGGGGGCGGGCTTCTCCAAAATTCTTCTTTCCGGAATATTGCGGCGATCCAGGCCCCTCCTTCTTTCCGGATAATAGTGCGAATAGGCAAACTGGCGCCGCTCAATTCCCAACCGGCGGCCGCCCCTGTCAATCAAGTAAGCCGGATGCCCGATACTCAGGAAGCGCTCTTCCTTCATTCGAAAATTGGATACCATTTCATGAAACTCCGACAAATCAAACCCCCATGTCCCGATCGATAATTAAAATTATACCCAGCGTCGCAATAAACTGGGCCGCGCTCTTTGGCAGAATAATTTGGCAACCTGCCGATAAAATCGTACGTGCCCAAAACCGTGTGTGGATGCACCATGACGGATGCCGTGCGGCAGGGTTTCCAATGCCCGCCTTGTGGCTGTTAAATCCATTTAGCAAGAACCATGCAAAATTCGCCAAAAAAATTTTTATTAAAAATTCAAATAGATATAGCGTTGGAAGCCGAGCCTAAATTCCGGTTTGGGAAAAATATTACCCAGATTTTGAGAAATTAATTTCTCAAAAAAAATCCGGGGAAAAACGACTGCTGATACTGGAGGGTGGATCGCAGCAGGCGGGATGGGCCGGGCGATCTGCGGGATGGGCGTTTTTTGCAAATCGTTGACGGAAAAAACGCTTTGGTTCTGCTGCACCCAAAAGTTGGCGGGCTATTGTCGACGGTGTTTCCGGGGGCCCTTCCAGCGGGATTTACCCATTTCTTCCACACAGGCAACTGCCTGCAGGACCGCATTCAAACTGAATACGGGCAACTGGCGGCTCTGGCCAATATGACTTGACAAGTAATTCGCCGCAAGGGTCTTTAAACCAAGGCGCGCGCAGATGAGATAGGCAACGCAATCCGCTTCAATTTCTTCGCCCACAACATCCAGATCCTCTCTTTCGGGCCACCATGCATGCCGGTCAATTCCCAGGTGACCGCAAAAGATGTGTCCAAGCTCACGCACCAGTGAGCCATACTTGTCTTCGAGAGGTTTAGTCTTCTCAATTAGAACTAAATAACTGGTGTCCTTGGACAGATCAAAAGCCCGGTACTGTTTGCGCAGGGCGGGGGTGATGCGGCCGGCGCTGTCTTCGGCGGGCGGGTCCAAAGATGTTTCGTATACGGCAATTCCCTGGGTTGCGCTGTTGAGGCATGTATGCGAGTAAACTCCGGCGGACAATGGATTGCGGGTGGTGCCGAATTCAAACAGACGGGATGGAACCGGTGCCCCTTCAGTATCCTGGATGTCGAATACGAAGCGGATCGGGGCCATGGGCGCCAGGATTACCAGGGGCCGGGCCGTATACATGGGTTTGCGGTTAAATTTTTGCATCCAACTGCGGGCGGTAGCAACATAAGTGGCAGAAGAATTCTGGGCATAAAGCAGCAATCCGTTAAAGGCCGAGTAATTCGGGAAACGCGCGATAAAACTCAAAAGCTCCTTTAAGTTACGGCAGTCTCTGAAGCGGCGGCTGGCTGCAAACACTTCATCAACGGGATTAAGGGCCGTCTCAAGGTCGGTGAGCATTCCGTCAGGCAGGCGCTTCAATTTGTTTAAAGGGCTATCCGGAAACAGGCTCAATTGTTTGGTCATGGGGCTACGCCTCCGTCATTGCATTGAAGTCGGCCACTTGACAGGATCATTCGCACCTCGAGATGAGTACCATAAAATTTATTTTGCAGTCAATATGTTTACGATAGGGGTTCCAAGGTTCAGGAATCGGGGTTAAAGGGTTCAGGGTTGTGGGAGTCAGGGTTAAGTGCCGCCGAGGCCCTGAAAAATTTATCCGCCTTGGTGGGCGGACAGTTTGATCGATATTAGAAATCCTAAATAAAAGCGAATATCGAATAACGAATACTGAATATCGAATGTCGAAGGAAGGTATGC
>CAYTBC010000012.1:0-48389 GCA_964435765.1 uncultured Desulfosarcina sp. | reverse complement strand
ATGTGCTCTTCCGACCGGAAGAGATTCATGGTGGCTCAGGCATAGGGGATATCTTTAAACCATTTTCCAAACGGCACCGCTACGTATCCCATCAATCCCGCAGGCTCCGCGTTGAGGACCTTACCATCCCGCATGACTATTTTGATCTTCTGCCCGCAATCCAGACACGGGGCATCAATCTGAACGTCCTTTCCAGGGAACAGCCAGCAGACCGCCAGCGATTCGAATCCTCACTGGGCGAACCATTTTTGCCTACCATCGACAGTGACGCGATACTGGGTGGGAAGATTGTTGAACGGAGCAAAGGAAACGATAAGATCGGTATTGGGAAACAACCAGCCGGGAATACCGGCTCCAAAAAGTTCATGCAGGGCCCGCCGGCCTTCCTCGATGGGTACATCCAGATGCGCCGCAATTTCGGTATAGTGCGGCGCCTGACCGGTTTCGACCATTCGTTTCATAATGAGTTGAAAAATTTGATCCAAATTTACTTTTGCAGCCATTTTTTTCCTTTCTATTGTAAAATGCTCGAGGGTTGAATGTTTGAAACCGCGATATAGAAGATGCCTTCCAGCTTTCCAGCATCCCGGCTTCCCAGCCATTCATTTTCCCGGATTCACCGGCACCGCCAGACTCAGATAACTTTCCTCTTCTTCAAACATCAACTTCTTATCGGTCATCATTTTTAAAAACGCAACGATTTTATCTTCTGCAAACTCTGGAAACCGGCTGCGAATCCGCTTGAGAGAACGCGGTTGTATGCAAAAAAGGTAGATTAACCGGGAGGTGCCGACCAGGCGGTGATTCAGCGGGTCGGACTGAAATTGCCGCTGCTTGATGATTAAAAAATCGCGACCGTCTCGATAGCTTAAAATGGGGGATCGCATCTGCGAGCGGTGCAGCTCGGCGTAGGTTTTTTGCCAGCGGTCGACCGTACTTTTAACCGCCCGCCAGATTTTCCGCTGATAGGCCTGATCACCCCGGTAGGTCTGGAACATAAAGGGCAGGGACCGGAAAATTTCACGGGGAAACAGGCGGGACCAGTTGGGATGATTAGACAGTGCTTTGACGCCGTAGGGCGCCGGGTTTTGCCACACCGGACTTCCCAGGCCGAGCCAGAAGGGCACGGTCTTGAGCGGACGATAAGGCAGGGCAAATTCCAAATTGCCCAGGGTGGCGGCGACATCCAGCACATCGCTGCCCGGGAAATTGAGAATCAGGTTCGAGTTATTGACGATGCCCAGGGCTTCACAGTTTCGCATGATCTCCAGATTCTGGATCGTGCGGGTGCCTTTGTGAAGCTTCTTCAGCAGGGGCGTGCAGAACGCTTCAATGCCGATCTGAACCTCCCGCATCCCCGCTGCCCGCATGGCCTTCAACTCAGACCAGGGGGTGGTGGCCCGGATTTCGGCAAACAGACGCAGGTCTTTTTTCAATCCGGCCAGTTGTTCGAATACTGCCCGGGAAGTTTTGCGGGGCAGCACATTGTCGACGATGGTCAATTCCAGCACCTGGTGACGGCCGGTCAGATGGTCGACCTCATGGACCACCCGGGCGGGCGTCTTGCAGCGATATCCCTGCCATTGAAGGTTCAGGTTGCAAAAAGCACAGCCGCTGGTCCGGCCGGATGATTTTTTTTTCTGCCACCAGCATCCCCGCGAGGTTTCAAGCGGCAGGACCGGGAAAAATCTCTTGCCGGGGCTCACGGATTTCAGAATTTGGAAATATTCATCGTAGTCCGGCGGCGGAAGACCGTCAAGTTTCTGCAACTGGTTAAAGCTTTCCGACGGTTGCGTTTTTGCAGCGGTTTGCGGCGTAAGGAGGCCTTTGATGGGGGGGAGGTCTGCCAGGCGAGGTGATTTTTGCAAAAAACCAACCAGTTGACTGAGGGGCAGTTCACCTTCGCCGTTGATGACGACATCGACTTCGGGAAACCATTCAAAGAGCGCCGGGGTGGCTGTGCCTGAAAATGTCGAACCGCCGACCACCATAATAAGATTCGGGAACCGCTGCTTCAGGCGTCGGATGAAATACAGACTGGACGTGAGCTGACAGAGGGAAACTGAAAATCCGGCCAGCATGTAAGTCTCCCAGCGGCGGTTCTCGATCAGAATATCCGTGGATTTTTTTACTTGGGCCGCAACCTTTTTGAGCCCGGTTTTACGCAGAATGGATTGGGAGCCGGCTTCCCGCTGAAACAGAATTTCAAGGGCGTCCATGCGCTCAGGGTAGAGCAGGGCGGCATAGACGCTTTCCGCCAGCCAGGTGCGTTCCGAAATTTCGTGATAAAGCTTGTAGCCGATGGCTGCGGCCAACTTTAAATAAACATGTTGGGTATTGACCTGCACGCCCGGGCAGGCGGATTGCAGATAGGCTTTGAGGGTTCCCAGTTGGATGGAAGGCCGGCTGTAAAGGGGCCAGGGGGTGGAAATTAAAACAATCCTTTGGGGTTTGTTATGAGGGCTGGTCATATTTCAATTTCAAATCGCAAGGGATACTGACTCAAAGCTGAAAGCTCAAAGTTGAAAGGTTAAAGCTCAAAGCTCTAAACAGGCAAATGACTCGCATTTTTATCCGTAACCAAATAGTCCAAGCGATAAAAAGGAATTAGACGATCTCGACGGTCTTAAACGTCCAAGCCAATCCATCAAACAACGCCTTGCTATCCGGGCGTAGTTATTTTATACATACAGGTAAAAATTCGGTTTTGGCAATGAATTTTAGAAATGTTTGGGACGCTGCATGATTATCAAAGACACAGGTAAAATTATCGACGGTTTATATATGGTGGGGACCCCCGCGATGCCGGTTTATCTTCTGGACGGTCAAAAACCCGCTATTTTTGATGCCGGGCTGGCTTTTCTGGGAAAAATCTATGCCGATGGAATCCGGCAAATTTTGGGAGCCCGCAATCTGCATTACTGTTTTTTGACCCATTCCCATTTTGATCACTGCGGCGCGGTTGCCGCGCTTAAAAAATTTTATCCGGCCCTCACGGTCGCGGCTTCTTCCAAAGCCAAAAAGGTGCTCGGCCGCCCTAACGCCCTGGCACTGATAGGCAACTTAACCCGTGCGGCGGAACAGATGGCTCCAAAAATCGGGATCGAATTGGCCGAGTTCGAGCGGTTTGAGCCTTTTGAGGTTGATCTAACTTTAACGGAAGGGCAATTTGTAGAGATATCCCGCGGCCTAACGGTTCAGGCGCTTGAAACACCGGGGCACACCCGGGATTGCCTAAGCTATTTTATCCCTGAAAAAAAAGTATTGTTATGCTCCGAAGCGGCCGGGATACCGGATGCGAGCGGTTATATCGTCTCGGAGGCGCTGGTGGACTATGATCAGTATTTTGAATCCATGCGCCGCTTAAACGAAGTGGATTATGAAGTCCTCTGCTTGGGACACCGCCAGGCTCTTAGCGGTCAGGATGCAAACAATTACTTTCATAAGTCAATGGCGCATTGCCGCAACTTTTTAAACCTGGTGGAGAGATCCCTGTCGGAAGCACACGGCGATGTGCAGACAGTTATTGCGCGGATTAAGGCAATTGAATACGATCCTATTCAGGGGCCCAAACAGATCGAGGCCGCCTATCTGCTGAACCTGGAAGCCAAGATAAATGCAATTAAAAGGCGCAGGGCCAACAGCTTGGCAAACTGAAGGTTGCAGGATTTGCCAGAAGTGAAGTGATGTCACCAAAACCAGATCTAAAAGTCGATATCGGCGGGCTGGAGCTACAAAATCCGGTGATGACCGCCTCCGGAACCTTCGGCTACGCCAGGGAATTTGAACATTTAGTCGACCTAAACCGTCTCGGCGCCATAATCGTCAAAGGCTTATCGTTGGAACCTGCCAAAGGCAACCCGCCGCCGCGGATATTTGAAACCTCTAGCGGCATGCTGAATGCCATCGGCCTTGAAAATGTAGGGATCGAAGCCTTCGTGGAGGAAAAGCTGCCCTTCCTGCAGACCCTCGCACCGCCGGTGATCGTGAATATCTACGGTAAACTCGAAGCGGATTATGCGCGGCTGGCGGCCCGCATTGATGAAGTCGAGGAGATTGCCGGAATCGAGGTGAACATTTCCTGCCCCAATGTGAAAAGCGGCGGGATGGCCTTTGGGGTTGATCCTGCAGCCGCGTCCAGCGTGGTCCGAGCGGTTCGAAGCCACACCACCAAACTGTTGATTGTCAAATTGTCGCCGAATGTCACCGACATCACCGAAATTGCCCGGGCGGTGCAAGATGCGGGAGCGGACTGCCTGTCGTTGATCAATACCCTGACTGCCATGGCCATCGACATCGACACCCGGCGGCCCAGGCTGGCCAACATCACCGGCGGGCTGTCCGGGCCCGCCATCAAGCCGGTCGCCCTGCGCATGGTCTGGCAGGTGGCTCAGGTTGCAAACATTCCCATAATCGGAATCGGGGGAATCCTGTCGGCCGAAGATGCGTTGGAGTTTATTATCGCCGGGGCGTCGGCCATTCAAGTTGGGACCGCCAATTTCGTCAATCCGCACACCACCACCGACATTATTGATGGCGTTGAGAAGTTTATGGTCGACAGAAATATTGATAAAATGTCAGATCTGATCGGGACGCTGGAGATATAATTGTTGGAGTGATGGAGTGGTGGGAATTCGGAATTGGGAATGCGGAAGTCGGAAGGGTAAGGCGCAAAACGCAGAGGGCATGGCGTAAAGCGTTCATAGCGCAGAAATATTGCAATGCGCAGAGGTCAGAAAACAGAGATAGGCTGAATCGGAATTTTGAGAAAGGGTTACGAATTCTGCGCATCACAACCCTTGTGTGAAACTTCATGTGGCCGGAACAGCGAACCTCAAAACCAGGGAAAAGCGAACCGCAGAATAACGAATATCGAATAACGAATGTCGAAGGTTGGAATCGCTGCGCTCTGCCTAATTGAAAAAGTGATGAGTGCTGAGGGCTGAGCGTGCTTTTGCTTTCATCGTCAGAATTCATTTAACTCAGTCCTCGTTACTCAGTCCTGAGGTGTGTTTCCATTCGACATTCGATATTCAGGATTCGATATTCGATATTTGCTTTTATTGGCGTTTATTTTCTGATCAAATTGGCCGCCCTGCCAACGCGGGTAAACCAGCCTAAGTTTGTACTGACCTCCTGCAACATTCTCCCCGGACGCCGCGTTGTGCACTGCGAACCTCGCAACCCGCAACACGTTTCCCGCAACCCGCAACCCAAAACACGCAACCCGTTTTACAGCGGCGCCGGCTCGATAATGGGGTGCATTTTTAAATATTCCAGTCTGTTCAAGCCGTTTACATAAGCCTTGGCGCCGGCGGTGATGATATCCGGGTCAGCACCTTTGCCTAATGCGATCAACCCGTTTTCCCCCAGGCGCACGGTTACCTCGCCCTGGGCGTCGGTGCCGCCGGTCAGGGCGCTGACAGAAAATCGCAAAAGCTCGGATTCCGTGCCGGCGAGCTTGGAGATGGTGTTAAACGTCGCATCAATCGGGCCGTTTCCGTAGCCGGCGCTTTGAACAGATCGGCCCTTGATCTGGAGTTTGACGCTGGCCATCGGCAACACGGTGGTTCCGGCGATCACATGCAGATATTCGAGTTTAAAGACATCGGCGGTGCGCAGAATTCCTTCGGTTACGATCACTTCCAGGTCTTCGTCCACAATGTGTTTTTTCTTGTCGGCCAATTCTTTAAATCTATCGAAAACTAGATTCAGTTCCTCGTCGGAAAGATCATATCCCAAATCCTTCAAGTGCGAACGCAGGGCATGGCGGCCGGAGTGTTTGCCCAATACGAGTTTATTGGTGCTTAAACCGATGGTTTCGGGCTTCATGATTTCATAGGTCATGCGGTTTTTCAGAACCCCGTCCTGATGGATGCCGGCCTCATGGGCAAATGCGTTGGCGCCCACAATCGCTTTGTTCGGCTGCACCATGATTCCGGTGATCATACTGACCAATCGGCTGGTGGGATGGATGTACACAGTATTGATACCGGTGGTGGTGGCCAGAATGTTTTGGCGGGTGTGCAGAGCCATGACGACTTCTTCCAGGGATGTGTTGCCGGCTCGCTCCCCGATGCCGTTGATCGTTACTTCGGCCTGCCGGGCACCGGCCTTGATGGCCGCGATGGTGTTGGCGGTGGCCAGTCCCAGATCATTATGACAGTGCACGCTGAAGACCGCTTTGTGTATGTTGGGAGTATGGCCGATGACATACTTCACCAGGTCTGCAAATTCTTCCGGCACGGCATAGCCGACCGTATCCGGCAGATTGACCGTCGTTGCACCGGCTTCAACGGCGGCTTCGAAAATCCGGCACAGGAAGTCACGATCGCTGCGCGACCCGTCTTCTGCCGAAAACTCGACATTGTCGGTGAAGGATTTGGCATATTTGACGGCGTCGACAGCCGTTTTGACGACTTCATCCCGGGTCATCTTCAGCTTATATTCCAGATGGATGTCGGAGGTGGCGATGAAGGTGTGGATTCTGGGTTTGGCGGCATGGCTGATGGCCTGCCAGGCACGGTCAATATCGTGCTTTGAGGTTCGGGCCAGGGCGGCAACTTCAGTTTTGTCCAGTTTGGCGGCAATTCGCGACACTGCATCCAGATCACCGTCGGATGCAGCCGGAAAACCGGCTTCCATGACATCTACGCCCAGTTTTTCCAGCTGGGTGGCGACCCTCAATTTTTCAGCGGCATTCATGCTGGCGCCCGGCGACTGCTCACCGTCTCTTAAGGTCGTATCAAATATTATTAAACGTTCGCTCATGGTTATGCTCCCATTGTTCAGGTTGAATGGTTGAATTTTCGGATGGTTGAGTCGTCAATCGGGCAAGAGAATACCATTTCTTTCCGGTTTGACGATTTATCAGGCAGACCGGTTGACTAAAACGGTGAGAGCATGGGCCGCAGGATGCAATGGCGTGCAATTCCTGCGGCATTTATTTCTTCCTTCCGAATCACGTTAGTTCTCCTTCAAGTTCACTTATTGAATACCGGCTGTTCTTCCTGCTCGGGGACGTTTCGGCTGCGAATCATGTTTTCACTGGCCAGTTTGTACTGAAAACTGTCCGCCAGGGCCTGCCAGCTGGCTTCGATGATATCTTCAGAGACGCCGATAGTGCTCCATATTTGATCCTGGTCGCGGGATTCGATGAAAACCCTTACCTTGGCCGCCGTTCCCCGGCTGCCGTCGATGACGCGCACCTTGAAATCGACCAGGCGCATGGTGTCAAGATCGGGGTAAAACCGGTCCAGGGCTTTGCGCAAAGCGTTATCAAGGGCACTGACCGGACCGTATCCCTCGGCTGCCGTGATTTCCTGCTTGCCGCCGACGGATATCTTGATCGTGGCCTGAGCCGTACAGGGCTGATTTTTATCTTTTTCAATACTGACCCTAAAAGATTCCAACTCGAATAACGGCTTGAACTGATCGGTGAATTTTTCCACTAGAATCTTGAACGAACCTTCGGCCACGTCGAATTGATAGCCCTGCTGTTCCATTTGTTTGATCTCGGCGACAATTTTGCTGCTGTCATACCCGTTGTTGCCCAGTTCGACACCCAGTTCCCGCGCTTTGAATTCCACATTGCTTTTGCCGGACAAGTCTGAAATCAGCACCCGTCTTTGGTTGCCCACCAACTCCGGATCCATGTGCTCATAGGCCCTGGGAACTTTCATAATGGCACTCACATGGATGCCGCCTTTATGGGCAAAGGAACTTTTCCCCACAAAAGGCCGGTTGTTTATGGGAACCTGATTGGCCAGTTCACTGACATAGCGCGACAGCGTTTTCAGCTTTTTGAGATTTTCCCCGGAAACGCACGGTCGGTTTATTTTCAGGTTCAGAATCGGAATGATGGAATTTAAATCCGCATTACCGCACCTTTCACCGTAACCGTTGATGGTGCCCTGAACCATCTCAACGCCGGCCCGGACTGCCGTTACGGAGTTTGCCACTGCCAGTCCGCAGTCGTCGTGGGTATGTATTCCCAATCTGATCGTTTTGTTGCCTGAGGTCGCCAAACCCATTTCATTCAGCGCTTTTTTAACCTCTGCTATGGCCGACTCGATCTCGAAGGGCAGGCTGCCGCCGTTGGTGTCGCAAAGCACTACATAATCCGCCCCGCTCTCAATAGCGGCCTGCAGGGTTTGCAGGGCATAGCCGGGGTTGTTCTTATAGCCGTCGAAAAAATGCTCGGCATCATAGACAACTTCTCGTCCATTCCATTTTAAAAACTTGACGCTGTCGCGGATCATGGCCATGTTTTCTTCCAGCGTGTTGCCCATAACCGCTCCAACGTGCAGGTCCCAGCTTTTGCCAAAAATGGTGACCGTTGAGGTTTCGCTTGCCAGCAGCGCTTTCAGGTTTTCATCTTCGTCGGGCTGGATTCCGGGTTTGCGGGTGGAGCCAAAAGCGACCAGACGGGATGTTTTGAGTTTAACGCGTTTGGCCAGATCAAAAAACTGCATGTCTTTGGGGTTTGAGCCCGGCCAGCCGCCTTCGATGTAGTGAATACCCATATCATCCAGCCGCAGTGCTATTTTGATTTTTTCATCGGCCGAAAACGTGATGTTTTCGCCCTGGGTACCATCTCGCAAGGTGGTGTCATATAGTCGAATCGGTTCCATGGTTTTCTCCAGGTGCTATAGCTTTTTGCGGTTTTCCGGCCGCAGCGAGCGCACGGTTGCACCGGTTTGCCACATTTCTGAATTTTTAAGTACGTTGAGTTCCTTGTTCAATTTTTCGCGGTAATCCGCCGTACTGTTGGCTTCAAGGACTCGGCGGGTTTCTTGGCCGGAGATCACTTTCTGATACAACTCATCAAACACGGGGGCGACGGCATCCCGGAATCTGGGGCTCCAATCCAGGGCTCCCCGCTGGGCGGTTGTCGAGCAATTGGAAAACATCCAATCCATGCCGTTTTCGGCTACCAACCGGATCAGGCTTTGGGTCAACTCTTCCACCGTTTCGTTAAAGGCCTCGCTGGGGGTGTGCCCGTGTTTGCGCAGCAGATTGTATTGAGCCTCCATGACGCCGGCCAGACAGCCCATCAAAACACCGCGTTCGCCGGTAAGATCGCTGTGGACTTCCTTTTCAAAAGTTGTCGGGAACAGGTAGCCCGAGCCAACGGCAATTCCCAGGGCAAGGGTCCGTTGCTTGGCCCGGCCGGTGAAGTCCTGAAATATGGCATAGCTGGAATTGATGCCGCTGCCGTCCAGAAAATTCAACCGTACGTTGCGGCCGGACCCTTTAGGCGCCACCATGATAACGTCGATATTTTCCGGGGGAATGATACCGGTCTGATCTTTGAACACGATGCCGAAGCCATGGGAGAAATAGAGCGCATCGCCCGCATTCAAGCAGGCTTTGATGCCGGGCCAGGTGGCAACCTGTCCGGCATCGGAGAGCAGGTTCTGAACGATGGTTGCTTTCCGGGCAGCTTCTTCGACTGGAAATAGGGTTTCACCGGGCACAAAGCCGTCTTCGACAGCACGCTGCCAGGTTCGGCCGCCTTTCCGCTGGCCGACGATGACGCGAATGCCGTTGTCCCGCAAATTTAAAGCCTGCCCGGGTCCCTGAACGCCGTATCCTAAAACAGCCACCGTTTCATCGGCCAGAACCTCTCTGGCTTTTTGTAAAGAGAATTCTTCAGATGTAATCACATCTTCAACCACGCCGCCGAAATTAAATTCTGCCATGTCTACCTCTTTTCTTTATATTGTTACTCTGTTTATTTTGGTTCCCTGTAAAGGGCCAGCGTTCCGCTGCGAGCGATTTTTTCAATTCCCAGAGGTTTGAGGAGGTTTATCAGGGCCGATAATTTGCCCTCATCGCCGGTAACCTCCATAATGTAATGCTCAAGTCCAACATCGACAACCTTGCACCGGAAGATATCGACAATTCGCAATATTTCTGCGCGGTTCTCCGGTTTGGCCCTGACACAAATCAGCACCATCTCGCGTTTGACGGCCCTGGGACCGGTCATGTCGCGCAGTTTTATGATGTTGATCAGTTTTCTTAACTGCTTTTCGATCTGTTCAATGATGGGAGGATTCGCCTTGGTGACGATCGTAATGCGGGACACCTGGGGATCCATTGTGGGTGCCACACAGAGGCTTTCAATGTTAAAACCTTTACCACTGAACAGGCCAACGACTCTTGACAGTACACCCGGCTGATTGTCAACCAGCATCGTCATAATGTGTTTTTGTTCTTCCATGAATAATTCCCTCTGTTGCGAGTTGCGTGATCCGCGTTGCGGGTTACGAGTTACGGGTTATGAGTTACGCGTTACGGGTTGCGCGTTTCGGGTTACGGGTTACGGGTTGCGAGTTACGCGTTTCGAGTTGCGAATTTCGTGTTTTCATTGTGAATTTGAACTTTCAGTTTACGAATTTTCGGGTTGCAAAACATCATTAAATCTTAAAAAATTAATGGCTTAACCGCACGCTGCGTAATCCCCACCTTGCTCCCAGCACCCCGCAACTCGCAACCCGTTCCCCGCACCGCGTAACGCGCAACATGCACACCGCACCCCGATTACACCAGCAGCATTTCGGTGATGGCCGCTCCGGCCGGAACCATGGGATACACGCCTTCCTCTCTTTCGACGATAAATTCCATGATGACCGGTCTGGGGATCGACAGCCCCTCGGCCAGAACCGACTCGACCTCCTCTGGTTTTGAGGCGCGCAGCCCAACCGCGCCATAGGCCTCGGCCAGTTTTACAAAGTCGGGAGCACAATCCATGGTGGTGCAGACGTAGCGTTTACCGTAAAATAATTCCTGCCATTGCCGCACCATGCCCATATAGCCATTGTTTAAGATAACAATTTTTACCGGCAGACAACTTTGAACGGCGGTGGCCATTTCCTGGATATTCATCTGGATGCTGGAGTCGCCGGCGATATCCACCACGGTCTTGTCCGGAAACGCGACCTGTGCTCCGATGGCGGCCGGCAGTCCAAAACCCATGGCTCCCAGACCGCCCGATGTGATAAAATGATTGGGCTTGTCGTAATAATAATACTGAGCGGCCCACATCTGGTTCTGGCCGACTTCAGTGGTGATGATGGCTTGTCCTTTGGTCAGCTCGTAAAGCTTTTCGACTACATATTGCGGTTTGATCTTATCCTTGCTCTGTTTGTATTCCAGGGATTTCGTGTTTTTCCACTCATTAATCTGGTTGAACCATTTTTGCCTTTTTTCTTCGAGATTGCCCAGATCAACTTCATCGAGCAGCCGGTTTAAATGCTGCAGGCTGATTTTGCAGTCGCCGACAACCGGAACCGTGACCGGTATGTTTTTGCGGATGGTGGTGGGGTCGATATCGATGTGCACAATTTCAGCCTGGGCGGCGAACGCATCCGTTTTGCCCGTGACGCGATCATCGAAACGAACGCCAACGGACAAAAGTAGATCGCAGACCGAGGTACACAGGTTGGCCCGGTAGGTGCCGTGCATTCCGATCATTCCCAGCGACAAAGGATCCGACCCCGGAAACGCACCGAGGCCCATCAGGGAGGTGGTCACCGGAATTCGGGTTTTGCGCGCCAATTCGGTCAGCTCCCCGGATGCCTTGGAAAGGATTACGCCGCCGCCTGCAAAGATCATTGGTTTTTCAGAACTTTCGATCAGCTTTACGATTTTTTTCAGCTGCTTCATGTTCGGATTGTAAGTGGGGTTATAGGACTTCAGCTTGACTTCACCCGGCGGAACATATTCAATCGTGGCCTTGGTGATATCTTTGGGAATATCCACCAGAATCGGCCCGGGCCGGCCCGAGCGCGCCAGGTAAAAAGCTTCTTTGACGGTTGAGGCCAAATCCTTAATGGACATCACCAGGTAATTGTGTTTGGTGCAGGGACGGGTGATGCCGACAATGTCGACTTCCTGAAAGGCGTCATTGCCGATGAGTGCGGTCGGCACCTGGCCGCTGAGGATAACCATGGGGACCGAGTCCATATAGGCCGAAGCGATGCCGGTGACGGTGTTGGTGACGCCGGGGCCTGATGTCACCAGGCAGACACCGACACGTCCGGCGGCCCTTGCATACCCGTCGGCTGCGTGCACCGCTCCCTGCTCATGGCGGACCAATACATGGTGAATGTCGGTCTTGGCCAGTTCATCGTAAATATCGATGATGGCACCTCCCGGATATCCGAAAATAGTGTCGACCCCTTCTTCTTTGAGAACCTCCATCAAAATCTGTGCGCCGGTGAGCTTCATGTGTTTTTCCTTTCCAAAAAAAAATCCGTTACCGGCTTTGGGGCGGTAACGGATTTTTTAAGTTTGTTTATGATTAAGTTATGCCATTACCAACCCTTTTTCTCGCCGGGTATAATAATTATCCCGACGAGTACGAGAATAAGGCTAATAAGGTTGTGAAGGGCAAATACTTTAATCATATTGGCATCATATGGAATGTTTTGAATGCAAATAGCAGTTATGGAACATGCTGTCAAGCTTTTTCTTTGAAGCCGCAGCCGTCCGTCAGACAGCTGACAAAAGTTCCCTGTTTTTTAGTGGTCTTTTCAACCAGAAAACTGGCGCCGCAAGCTGGGCATTCGCGAGCGATCGGTTTGTCCCAGGTAGCAAAGGTGCACTCAGGAAAGCGATTGCAGCCGTAGAACAGTTTACCCCGCTTGGAGCTGCGTTCGACGATTTCACCTCCGCAGTTTTCCTGGGGGCAGCTGACGCCGATGGCTTTGCCGCTGCCGTTGGAATTTAAAGACAGGGTGTTTTTGCACTCCGGATAGCCGCTGCAGGCGATAAAGTCTCCATAGCGTCCTCTTTTGACGACCATCGGCATGCCGCATTTTTCACACTGCTTGTCGGTAACTTCCTCTTCCGGATGTTCAACGGGTTGTATTCTGCCCTTTTCGTCGCGGGTGTAGTCCCGGGAGTAGGTGCACTCCGGATACCCGCTGCAGGCCAGAAAGTGTCCATTCTTGCCGACCTTGATGCGCAGCGGTTTGCTGCATTCGGGACAATTCAGATCGGTGGGCATGCCCACCCCCTTGACGCTGAGCATGCCGTCGGAGGCCGAATCCAGATCTTTTTTAAAAGGCCGGTAGAAACGAGTCAATACTTCCAGCAGGTTGATCTTTTCTGACTCGACCAGATCCAGATTCTCCTCCATTTTGGCGGTAAATTCGACATCGAATATTTCCGGGAAATTTTGTACCAGGAGATCGTTGACGATAAAACCCAGTTCATTCGGCCGGAAATAGCCTTTAACCAGGTCCACATATCCTTTGCCCCGGATGGTGGACAGAATGGAGGCATAGGTGCTGGGCCGTCCGATCCCGTTTTCTTCAAGCTCTTTTACCAGGGAAGCTTCCGAAAATCTCGGCGGCGGCATGGTAAAATGCTGCCGGGGTTCGAGTTGGTTGAGTTTTAAAAACGTTCCCTGTGAGAGCTCGGGCAGCTTGGGTTTGCTTTGTTCGGATTGGCTCGCGATTTCCTCGTCCACCGACATATAAAGCGCCATAAAGCCGGGAAATTTTACCGTGGATCCGCTGGCCGTAAAAAGATAGGCTCCGGCTTTAATCGACAGGGAGACCTGATTGATGAGGGCCTGCTCCATCTGGGAGGCGACGAATCGTTGCCAGATCAGCTGATAGAGCGCCTGTTGTTCGACGGAAAGATGCGGTTTTACTTTTTCCGGGGTGTTAAAGACCGAGGTCGGCCTGATGGCCTCATGGGCGTCCTGCACCTTTTTTGTATTCTTAAAATAGCGCGGTTGTTCCAGGGCATACTGCCGGCCGAAGCGATCCAGGATCAGCTGCCGGGCCTCAACGGCCGCCTCGGACGCAATTCGGGTGGAGTCCGTGCGCATGTAGGTGATCAGACCCACGGGTTCGCCGGGACCCAAATCAATGCCTTCGTAAAGCTGCTGGGCAATCATCATGGTTTTGCGGGCGCTGAATCGAAGCTTGCGGATCGCCTCCTGTTGCAGTTTGCTGGTGGTAAAAGGCGGCAGCGGGTTTTTTTTGGTGGTCTTTTTTTGAATCTTTTCGACTACAAATTTTTCGCCGTCCAGCTCCTTTAATATACGGCTGCTGGTTTTTTCATCCGGAATGTCTAGTTTTTCACCGTCTTTTTTTACCAGTTTGGCAGAAAAGGGCGGGGGAGTGTCGGTTTCCAGATGGGCGGTAATCGACCAGTATTCCTGGGGTTCAAACGCCTGGATGGCGCGCTCCCTTTCGCAGATGATCCGGACAGCCACCGACTGAACCCGGCCGGCGCTCAGTCCGCCCTTGACTTTGCGCCACAGCAGCGGTGAGACCTGGTAGCCGACCAGACGGTCGAGAATGCGGCGGGCCTGCTGGGCCTCATACTTGCTGCGATCCAGGTTCTCGGGTTCGGCCATGGCTTTTTGAATGGAGTTTTTAGTCAATTCATGAAAGAGCACCCGATAGAAATTGCGCCCCTTTTTTTTCAGCACTTCGGCCGTATGCCAGGCGATGGCCTCGCCTTCGCGGTCGGGGTCGGGGGCCAGATAAACGTCGCTGGTGTCGCCGGCGGCCTGCTTTAGACTCTTGATGATTTTCTGCTTACCGGGGATATATTTGTATTCAGGCTTGAAGCCGTTTTCCACGTCAATGCCCATTTCCTTGCCTGGAAGGTCCTTGATGTGTCCGACGGTTGCGGCAACATTATAATCGTTTCCGAGATACTTCTTGATTGTTCTGACCTTTGTCGGTGATTCCACGACAACTAAGGGTTTGCTCACGGATTATCCTCGCCTGAGTTCTTGTATTTGCCTGACGGCGTGTAGAATCTAATTGCCGGTTTCCGGTTGTCAATGGTCCGGAAAAATGTTTTTGCGATTCCACGGCGTTGAATGCCTCAGCGCTCGATGACGCAATCAGGGTGATATTGTAAAAAATTTGCCGGGTAACTGTTGGACCAGGCCCTCCAGTTCCAGCTTCAACAGGATGCTCGAAAGTCTGCCCGGTTCCATTGAGATTTCTCTGACCAGTTCATCGATGTGCATTGGATAAGGCCCGATGGCTTCATATACCCGGGTTTCATCGGCCGTCAGCAAGGCCGGTTGGGCGGTGGGCCCGGCCGGATGATCGGCGCCCGGCAGTCCGTTGAGTTGGAGTGCCGGGGTCAGTTCCTCGACAATGTCCTGGGCGTGCTCAACCAGCTTGGCACCCTGTTTTATAAGCGTATGGGTGCCGCTGCTCTTGAATGACTGGATACTGCCGGGCACTGCAAATACTTCACGGTTTTGCTCGGCGGCCAGTCTGGCCGTGATCAGAGAGCCGCTTTTTTTGGTGGCCTCCACCACGACCGTGCCCAGCGACATACCGCTGATAATCCGGTTTCGCATCGGAAAATTATGTGCTTCGGGTTCGGTCATCAACGCAAATTCCGATACGACTGCGCCCGTTTCGGAAATCCGATGAAAAAGTGTTTTGTTTTCGGCCGGATAAATTCGTTCCAAACCACTGCCCAGCACGGCAACGGTTGCACCGCCGCCGGACAAAGCCCCCTCGTGGGCGGCCGTGTCGATGCCGCGTGCCATCCCGCTGACGATCACAATGCCGAGGGATGTCAAACTGGCGCTCAGACTTCGGGTGGTCATCAGGCCGTATCCGGTTGCATTTCTGGAACCGACGATCGCAAGCTTTGCGGGTGAGCGGTCCAGTCGGCCGTAGACATACAAAATGGGCGGAGGGTCAGGAATCTGCCGCAGGAGTTGCGGATAATTTGAATCCGTCAGGGTGATGATGCGGTAACCTTTGCGGGCAGCAAGATCCAGTTCCGCGTCAACCCATGCCGGCACTTTATGAGTTTTTATCGCACGGACGTGGCGCCCGGTAATTCCTTCGACTTCAAGGAGTTCATCGTCAGGTGCCCGGAAAATATTTTGCGGAGACTTGAAATAATCAATCAAACGTTTGCCGAGCAGATTTCCGACCCCCGGTATACTTTTAAGTTTAAACCATGGTCGAAGATTTTCCATTTCAGCTCAGTTCATGACTTCCGCTTATTTTTTTTCTGTTTTCCCTGCCAGGCCAAAAGGATCGGGCTTGCTACGAATATGGACGAATACGTTCCTACGACAATCCCAACGAGCAAGGCAAAAGCGAAATCATGGATAATACCGCCGCCCAGGACAAACAGGGCGGCCACCACAAAAAGAGTGGTCAACGACGTCAGAATGGTGCGGCTGAGCGTTTCGTTGATGCTGCGGTTGAGTATGTTTCCCAAAGGATTTTTATGGTACTTGATCAAGTTTTCGCGAATGCGGTCAAACACAATAATGGTGTCGTTCAGAGAATAGCCGATGATGGTCAGCAGGGCGGCGATAATGGGAAGCGTAAACTCCTTGTCGAAAATGGAAAACAGACCCACCGTAATGGTCACATCGTGGATCAGGGCCACAATCGCCCCCATGGCGTATTTGAGCTCAAGAAACCAGAATAGAATCAGACTGAGCATTAATGCGCCGACAATCAGAAACGGGATGCTCACCTTGAACAGCGAAAAGACATATACCGCACCGATCAGGGCCGCGGCCATCACACCGCTGAGAACCCACTTGAATTCAAAACGCCCGGAAATGTAAATGGTAATAAACAGCAGGGCGTAAAACATGGCAAACAAGGCTTTTTCCCTCAGGTCCTGGCCCACCTGAGGACCGACCATTTCCACCCGCCGGATTTCCGCTTCAGCCCCGGTTTCCGCATCCAGGGCTTTTTTGATATCGTTTGAGAAGCCTTCGTCGGTCATGACGGAACTATCGGTGCGAATCAAATATTCATTGGCTTGATGTTCGCCGAACCGTTGCACCGAGGATTGGTCGAGGCCGACACTCCTTAGCCCGGTTTTAATGGCATCTATTTTCACCGGGGCTCCAAACTTGACTTGAATCAGGGTGCCGCCTTGAAAATCAATTCCCAGTCTGGGGCCACCGTGTATGATAAGTGATCCGATGCTGATAAGAATCAATGCCAGTGAGATGGCAAAGGCCACATTTTTTTTGCCGATAAAATCAATGTTAACGTCCGGCTTGATAAATTGCATATATCTTCCTTCTGCTCGTTTTTCTATGTGAATGTTTTGGAGATCAACGTTTTAATCAACTAGATGCTCAGCGTTCGGGTCTGGCGGTACATCAAGAGATAATCGAATATCAACCGCGACAGAATCAGGGCGGTGAACAGGCTGGCGATCACTCCCAGGCTCAGGGTTACGGCAAATCCCTTAACCGGTCCGGTTCCAAACTGGAAAAGAACGACCGCGGCAATCAGGGTGGTTACGTTGGCGTCCAGGATGGTTAGCGTGGCCCGGTTATAGCCGGCGTCGACGGCCGCTCGCGGTGTTCGGCCCAGAGCCATTTCTTCTCTGATCCGCTCAAAAATAATAACGTTGGCGTCCACGGCCATACCGATGGTCAAAATAATCCCGGCCATGCCGGGCAGGGTCAGCGTGGCCTGAAAACCGGCCAACGCGGCTCCGATCATGACAATGTTGAGAAACAGAGCCAGATCTGCGATCAGTCCGGCCATTTTGTAGTAGACAATCATAAAGGCAATCACCACTAATCCGCCAATCAGCATAGACAGCAGGCCTTGCCGAATGGAATCGGCTCCCAGTGATGGGCCCACCGTGCGTTCTTCCAGCACTTTGACCGGCGCCGGCAGGGCACCGGCGCGCAGCACGATCGCCAGGTCGCGCGCTTCTTCGGTGGTAAAGCGCCCGGTAATACGCGCTTTACCGCCGGCAATTTTTTCCTGAATGACCGGGGCCGAGTAGACATGGTTGTCCAGTACGATGGCCAGGCGTTTTCCGACGTTGTCCGCGGTGATGCGCTCAAACGTACGAGCGCCTTTTTTGTCAAATTCGATGGAGACATAGGGTGTGTTATATTGGGAGTCAATTTGAACCCGGGCATCGGTTAGGGAGGCACCGGTTAGCAGGGTGCGTTTCCGGACCAGAAACGGTATCCGGGACGTGCGTTGGGTTTCCGGGTTTTCTTGAACCTGATAGAGGATTTCTCTTCCCGGGGGAACATCGCCTTTTAAAGCCGCATCAATGGAAGAGGTGTCATCCACCAGCTTAAACTCCAATAGCGCGGTTTTGCCGATCAGATCTTTGGCACGCTGGGTATCTTTGATGCCGGGCAGCTGAATTAATAACCGGTTATCCCCCTGTCTGCGGATGTCCGGTTCGGAGACCCCGAACTGGTCGATGCGGTTGCGGATGGTTTCGAGGGCCTGGTCAACCGCCAGTTTTTTAATGTGGTCGCGATCAGCATCGGTAAGGCCTAAGACGATGCTGAGGGTGCCGCTGTCCGTTTTTTCCGATATCGTACGCAAATCTCTGAAATCTTTGTCCAGCAGTGCCTTGAATTTTTCGATATCCTCCCCGTTTTGGGCATGGGCGGAAATCAGGGTGCCCTCGATTCGATCGACCGATACGTCCCGAATATGGTCTTTTCTCAGCTGCTCCCGAATTTCCTGGGAAATACGTTCGACAGTGCTTTCCACGGCTTTATCCGCCTCCACCTCCAACACCAGGTGCATGCCGCCCTGCAGATCAAGGCCAAGATTGACCTTTTTGTGGGGCCAAAGGCCGGGCTTGAAAGTCGGAAGAATATAGATGATCGCCGCCACAACGACGATAAAAACTAACACCAATTTCCAAGAAATATTTTTCAATGATCTTTTCCCTTGTTAAAGTAATTGGTTAACCGGAAGATGCGGAGGGAATGCTTGGTATCAATATAAAACGGCCTTTGCAAGCGTCAGACAAATGATTCCGCGTTTTCCATCTCTCAATTTCTTTTCCGCTGCAGCCCTGAATATTCCGGCTGTACATCATCATCACACGAAAGCCCCAGAGAATTTGTTAAACGGGCCGCAGCAAAAATGGCTTCGGAGCAAGCCGTTACAACAAACGGACCTGGTCCGCTCCACCCGCCGTGAGCAGTTTGTTGTCGGCACCATTTAGCGAAATTCTATGGGGCTGGGAACGTCAAACCTGATATTCAAAGAATCCGATTTGGGGCCAAAACCCAATTAATTATGACTAGTAAACGGTTATTTTTTGTCCGGCTGGCTTGGAGTTGTCTGTTGAGCCAGGGCCGACACGTTGCCGCGGGCAACTTTAACACGGACTTTGTCGGCAATTTCTACCGTCAAGGTGGTGTCATCCATTCCCGTTATTCGGCCGTGGATGCCGCCGCTTGTTACGATGCGATCGCCCTTTTTAAGATTGGAGACCATCTGACGATGCTCTTTGGTCTTTTTTTGCTGGGGTCGAATCAACAAAAAGTAAAAAATGACAAACATCAAAATCAGTGGAATGAACCCTGCGAAACCGCCGGCGCCTTCGCCTCCGGCGCCGCCTGTACCCAATGCGTGTGCTATATCAAACAAAATGAATCCTCCTTTAGGGTTATTTTATGCCATTTGCCGGTTGGTGACAATTGATTTAATCTGATTTATTATAAAATGGCGCTGATATACTTGAAAAGATCGATTTCGTCAAACCTTTCTTTAAATTTTTTAATCGCTGCATATGATTTGGCTGTCGCCGGGAACCATGGATCGATCCCCCTCGATTTCGATGCTGAGTTCGCGCCGGACCTCCAGATCAACAATCTCCCGGCGTTTTTTGTTTAACAGATATTCGGCCACCTGAACCGGTACAATACCCTTGACCCGATGAACTTTTTCTTTGGTAGTTTCCAGGCTAAGTTTGCGCAAAAAACCGATCCCCAGGGTTTCCGCCGACGCCACCAGACCTTTGCCCTGACAATTTTTGCAGGGAACGTAGCTGCCGAATTCGATGGAGGGGCGGATTCGCTGTCGGGACATTTCCAGCAGCCCAAATCGGGAAATTTTGCCGACTTTCGCCCGGGCCTTGTCTTCTTTGACAAAGTTGCGCAAAATACGCTCGACCTCTGAACGGTGCTTGGCGTCCTTCATATCGATGAAATCGATGACAATCAGTCCGCCTAAATCCCTCAGCCGCAGCTGCCGCGCAATTTCTTCCGCCGCCTCAAGGTTGGTCTGAAAGGCCGTTTGCTCAATCGACTTTTCATGCGTTGACTTGCCGGAATTGACGTCAACGGAAACCAAGGCTTCGGTCTGCTCGATTACTAATGTTCCGCCGGATTTAAGCGCCACCCGGCTTTCAAAGATGGAGGCGATCTGATCTTCGAGCTGAAACTTGGAAAAAATCGGCTTGGCACCGTTGTAGCGTTTGACGATTTTCTCATGACCGCGGGCCAGCAGTTTGATAAAGTCTCTGACTTCATTGTAGACGGTGGAGTCGTCAATAAGAATTTCGGTGACTTCCGGCGTGAATGAATCTCGTATGGACCGGATGACCAGGTGACGTTCTTTGTAGAGCAGGGCCGGCGCCTTGTTGCGCATTACACTGTCCTTGATGATTTTCCACAGGCGAAACAGATAGTTTAAATCCTTGGAGAGGGCGGTTTTGCTGATATCGGCGGCGGCTGTCCGGACAATTAAGCCAAAATCCTCCGGGATTTTCAACATGTTTACGATATCTTTGATTCGCTGACGCTCCTCTTCACTTTCGATTTTACGTGAAATCCCCCGGTTGTCGCTTCCCGGCCTGAGAACCATGTATCTTCCCGGCAAAGAAATCAAGGTCGTCAGCATAGCGCCCTTTTTCATGAAAGGGTCTTTGATAACCTGCACCATCAATTCCTGTCCGCGCTTGACCAGCTTTTCGATGGAGTGGCGTCCTTCAGCGGAATCCAGATAGTAATCGCTGTGAATCTCATTTTTTTGAAGGAAGCCGTGCCGTTCCGCTCCGTAGTCGATAAATACAGCCTGAAGGCTGGGTTCGATGCGCGTGATGATTCCTTTGTATATATTGCCGTGGGTGATTTCCTTTAGACTGCTTTCAATCCGAAACTCTTCCAGTTTGTTTTGTTTGACGATGGCAACCCGGCATTCGCCGGGGTCGACCGCATTGACCAAAATCTTGATACTCATAAATTATAATCCTTGCACCGCGGGTGAATATGAATAAAATTATCCTTAACTGATTGCTAAAAAGCGAAATAAATATTTTATTTGATTGAATATTAAATTGTCGGATACAAGTCAAATGATTTCTGATTTATCGGCGACGGTCAGGACAACCTATCTTCAGCATTTTTGAATATTTGGACCCCGGCCCTTCGGTGAGTTGACGCAATGATGTTTTGTTTTTATTATATTTCGACATAAAATGCTTTTCTTTCACATTTTTTGAGGTTAAAACACAAGATAGAGGTTTGGCCCGACCGGAATGACGGAAGGCTGGAATCATTGGGCTTTTTATTTGGAAAAGCAACAGCTAAAGTCAACCGCGCGGAACGCTGCGCATGGACGCGCCCTGACGTGACTCGCGTTGCATCATTTGAGGATGGCGCACGAAGCTGAGCCGCCTATCTGAATGTTCGAGCAGAGGAAACAAAAGTGATGGATAAGAAATACAATCCAAAGGCAATTGAAAGCAAATGGCAAAAGCGATGGAATGAATGGAATTTGTTTAAGGTAGCAGAAGACCCCGGGCGTCCGAAATATTATCTGCTCGAGATGTTTCCCTATCCTTCAGGCAACATTCACATGGGGCATGTTCGCAATTACACCATCGGTGATGTGGTTGCCCGCTATAAGCGCATGCGAGGATTAAACGTCTTGCATCCGATGGGGTGGGATGCATTTGGGATGCCGGCCGAAAATGCGGCCATCGCCAATAAAACCCATCCCGCCAAATGGACCTATGCGAATATCGATGCAATGCGCGCGCAGCTCAAACTCCTGGGTTTCAGTTACGACTGGGACCGGGAGTTGGCCACCTGTAAGGCCGATTACTATCGCTGGGAGCAGTGGCTTTTTCTGCAAATGTATCAAAAAGGACTGGCTTACCGCAAGGAATCATTCGTGAACTGGTGTGAGGACTGCCAGACGGTTCTGGCCAATGAACAGGTGGAGGCCGGATTGTGCTGGCGCTGTGGCCGGCAGGTTCGCCAGAAACAGTTGTGGCAGTGGTTTTTCAAAATTTCCGACTACGCCGACGATCTGCTGCTTTATTGTGACAAGTTGCCGGGCTGGCCGGAAAAAGTAATAACCATGCAAAAGAACTGGATCGGCAAAAGTATTGGGGCGCAAATTGACTTCGCCGTTGAAGACCGGGATGAAGTGATATCGGTATTTACCACTCGGCAGGACACGGTATTCGGCGCGACCTTTATGGTCCTGGCACCGGAGCACCCGCTGGTGAAAAAACTTTCGCGCGGTACTTCCCAGGAAAAGGCGGTTGATGATTTCGTCGAGAAGATATCGCTGCAGGATCGTTCGGCACGCTCGATCGAAGATTATGAGAAGGAAGGCGTATTCACCGGATCTTACTGCCTGAATCCGCTCAACAGCAGCCGCATACCGGTCTATACCGCCAATTTTGCGTTGATGGAGTACGGCACCGGTGCCGTGATGTCCGTTCCGGCCCATGATCAGAGAGATTTTGACTTTGCGAAAAAGTACGGCCTGGAGATTATTGTGGTCGTTAAACCGGCCGATGCCGATCTGGACGGGCGGACCATGACCGAGGCCTACGCGGGGCCGGGCGTCATGATCAATTCCGGTCAGTTTGACGGCCTTGATAATCAGAAAGCCCTTGATGAAATCGCCTTGTTTCTGGAAAAGAACAACCTTGGCAAACGGGCTGTCAGTTTCAGGCTGCGGGACTGGGGCATTTCCCGGCAACGTTACTGGGGGGCACCCATTCCCATGATTCACTGCAGTCACTGCGGCATTGTGCCGGTGCCGGAAGATGAACTTCCGGTGGTTTTACCGGAAGATGTCGACCTGCTGGCAGGCGGAAAATCCCCGCTCCCCCTGCTGGACGGTTTCGCCAAGGTGCCGTGCCCGCGGTGCAAACGTTCCGATGCCAGAAGAGAATCGGATACCATGGACACCTTTGTGGAATCTTCCTGGTATTTTGAGCGCTACTGCAGTCCGCAATATGACCAAAACATGTTTGACACCGAAGCCGTGGATTACTGGATGCCGGTGGACCAATACATCGGCGGCGTCGAGCATGCTATTTTGCATCTGCTCTATTCGAGATTTTATACGCGGGTGCTGTTCGACCAGGGTCTGGTTAAATTCAAAGAACCGTTCACCAACCTACTGACTCAGGGAATGGTATGCAAGGAAACGATCATGTGTCCGCAGCACGGGTTTTTGCTGCCGAACCAGGTTGAAAGCGACCAGGGGGAGCGCCTGTGCAAAATGTGCAGCCGGCCGGTGACCGTCGGCCGGGTCGAGAAAATGTCGAAATCAAAAAAGAATGTCATCGACCCCAAAATTCTGCTGGATAGATACGGTGCCGACACGACGCGCTTATTTTGTCTTTTTGCAGCACCGCCCGAGCGCGACTTGGAATGGAGCGAGCAGGGCGTTGATGGCGGTTTTCGGTTTTTAAACCGCGTCTGGCGCCTGGCGGCCACAGTTATGGAGGCGGTCAAAGACGTGAAACCCTATGAGGGTGCTTCCGACAGTCTGGATAAAGAATTGCGGGAGGTATTCCGCAAGACCCATCAAACGATTTACAAGGTGACCAAGGATATCGAAGACCGCTTCCATTTCAACACTGCCATCAGTGCCGTGATGGAGTTGTTCAATACCCTGGGCGGTGTGGATTTGCAGAAAGACCACCTGCAGCAGCTGCAGGTTTTGCGGTTTGCCATGGAATCACTGACGTTGCTGCTGTCGCCCATTGTACCCCACTATGCCGAGGAGCTGTGGGAGGCGCTCGGGAATGATTCTAGTGTGCTGCTGGCGCCGTGGCCCGAATATCGCGAGGACGCCCTTGAAAAGGACCAGCTGGTGATCGTGGTTCAGGTCAACGGTAAGCTGCGGAGCCGATTTGAGGTCGCGGCGGACGCCGATGATGATACCGTCAAAGCGACCGCATTAGCGGATGAACGCATTCAGAAGTTCATCGGCTCCCAAAAAATCAAGAAAGTCATTGTGGTGAAAAATAAGCTGGTAAATATTGTAATATAGAGGATAAAGGCAATAGGTGAAAGGCAATAGATTCCTTGTTTAACCAACTTAAAATTATCGGCTTAACAAGCTTCTGTATCGTTATGGTCAGCGCTTGCGGCTACCGGTTTGCCGGTCAGGGTCAATTTCCGAAAGGTGTGCAGCATATTTTCATCGAAGTTTTTGAAAACCAGACATCCCAGACCGGGATTGAAAGGGAAGTTACCAATCAGGTTATTTTTGAATTCACCCGGCAAAGAAATAAAAGCCTGGCGAACAATTCGCGTGAGGCGGATGCAATCTTAAAAGGGGTGATCCGGAGCATTCGCACCCAGACGATTGCACGCGTGGGAACCGAGCTGGCCAGTCAACGGGAGGTCGTCATGACGGTCGACCTTCGATTGCTTCAACAGGGCGTCGGAAAGGTCATTTGGGCTGCCAATGGTGTCACCGACAGGGAAGCTTACGATGTGGTTGAAAATAGCAAACTGGTAACCGACCAAAACGAAAATCTGGCCATTTCAAGGCTTTCGGAAAGAATTTCCGAACGAATTTTCAGCCGGCTAACCAATGATTTCTAGCTGCACGCCATCCCTGAATTACCGTCCCCTCATTTGGCTGCGCTTCCGAAGCGGATGGGATGCTGCATTAAGGTGATATGCGGTCAATGAAGCATGGGTTACTGCAACCGGCGTTTCCCGCTTGTCGGTAACCCATAACTGTTTTCTGAAAAAAATCAGGCTCTGGTTGAATTGGCCAGTTTTGTGAGGCGGGAAATTTTTCGGGCAGCGGTCCTTCTGTGAATAACACCTTTCTTAGAGGCGTTGTCAATAATTGACTGGGCAGCCATCAGCTGTTCTTTTACATCCACACCTGATGTTTCTGCTTTCGAAGCACGCAGTTCTTTGACGATACTTTTAACCCTTGTTTTGGTTGATTTGTTTCGCAAACGTCTTATTTCGTTTTGGCGAGCACGTTTAATCGCCGATTTGTGATTTGCCAACGGTGTCTACTCCTTTCAATAGGTTCGTTTAAATTTGTATAGATATTAATTAATCTAAACTCTGTCAAGAAATTTCAGCAAATTTTCGCGCAATTTTTATCATGTCTGAAAATTCCCGGGTAATTAAAGCCGCCGGCGTCGTAGGGGCTGCAACTCTTGTGAGCCGAATTTTGGGTTTTTTTCGTGATGCGGTGATCGCATGGTTTTTGGGTGCCGGATTCAGTTCCGATGCATTTATCGCAGCGTTCAGAATTCCGAATTTAATGCGACGACTTTTTGCCGAGGGCTCCCTGAGTTCGGCCTTTATCCCGGTGTTCACCGAGTATCTTGTCCAGCGCGGTCAAGCCGAAGCGTTTTGTCTGGCGCGTTCAGCGTTTCGGTTGCTGAGCGTCGTTTTAATTATCGTGACCGTCGTCGGCATGGGGTTGTCGCCCTGGATTGTTCGGATCGTTGCCCCTGGATTTGCAGCGGAAAAACTATCGCTGACCGTTTCCCTGACCCGTTTAATGTTTCCCTATCTTTTTTTTGTTGGCCTGGTGGCGCTTTGCATGGGGATACTCAATGTCCTTGGTCATTTTGCAGCACCGGCTTTTGCGCCCGCATTATTGAATCTTGCCATCATCGGAGGGGTTCTGTTTATCTCTCCGGCCTTGGACACACCGGTTTTCGGATTGGCTTTCGGTGTCTTGATCGGCGGACTGCTTCAACTGGTGCTGCAATTGCCGGTTCTGACGCATAAGGGATTTTATTTCTGGCAAAAGGCTAAATTGGTGCACGCCGGGCTAAAGCGGGTGGGAACCTTACTTCCGCCCATTATTTTGGGCGGTGCCGTTTACCAGATAAATATTGTGGTCGGAACCCTGCTGGGATCACTGCTCCCCGAGGGCAGTGTCACCTACCTGTATTTTGCGGATCGCCTGGTGCAATTTCCCCTCGGCATATTTGCAATGGCCGCGGCGACGGCTGTTCTGCCGAGTCTTTCCCGGCAGGCAGCCACCCGAAAATTTGATGATTTGAGAAGCACTTTTGCCCAGGCCTTGAAATTGGTTTTTTTTATTTCAATTCCCGCCATGGTGGGCCTGATCCTTTTAAGGGAGCCCGTCGTGGCGCTCTTGTTTCAAAGGGGCGAGTTCGATGCGGCAGCAACCCAGTTGACTGCCCAGGCCCTTTTGTATTATGCTTTAGGTCTGGGAGCCTTTTCGGCGGTGAAAATTGTGACGGCTACTTTTTTTGCTTTGCAAGACACCCGGACCCCGGTTCTCACGGCGATTGTTTCCATCATGGCAAATATTATCCTGGGAATTGTCTTGATGAAACCGCTTGCCCATGGCGGGCTTGCCTTGGCAACCTCGCTTGCATCCATGTTGAATCTGGTCCTTCTTGTCCATGCTCTAAGGGCTAAGCTCGGCGCACTGGGCTGGCGAAGCATTGCCCGCTCAGCGTGCAAAACTTTGTTAAGTTCCGCCGGGATGGGTGTTGCTGTTTGGGAGACCGCCGCGGTGATGATCCCTTCGGAAACCAGATCATCGGCAAGGCTGCTGGAGGGTGTCGTCGTGTGCATCGCTGTCGGCATCGGCTTTTATGGGCTCATTTCATATTTTTTAAAAAGCCGGGTGCTTAATAGTGTTCTGGCTGAAGCCAGGAAAGGTATTGGCAAAAAATGACCAGAAAACTGAGTATCCTTTTATCAGCAGCAGCTGTTTTGCTGGGTGTGTTATTTTTTTTTATTATTGTAAGTGAGCACGGCTTAAAAGATATGAACTTTTTAAAAAAGGAGCAGGCCCGGTTGGTCAATCTTAATAAGCGGTTATCTCAGGAGAACCTCGCCATCAGTGTGGAAATTGAGAGGCTCAAATACGACCCGGCCTACATTGAAAACATAGCCCGGCAGGAACTCGGCATGATCAGGGCCGATGAATTTATATTAAAGCCCAAAAAATAACCGGATCCTACAAAATGAACCAGGAATTCGATATCTACACCGAAACCATGGCAAAAGTTTATGCGGACCAAAACCATTGGGCCAAGGTTGTCCAAATTTACAGGCACCTGCTGGTCAGGGAGCCGGAGCGGCTGGATTTTGCCAAGGCCCTTGCCGAAGCTGAAAGCAAGTTGGCGGAAATTCGACCCCCCAATGTCGATCACCTTGTGTCCCTATTTGGGGAATGGATTGAACTTGTTTTTCGATATGAAAAACTGCAGAAGTTAAAACAGCTGAAAAATAGGCTTTGAGGGTCGAGGGTTCAAGGTTTGAATGGTTTGGTTCAGTACTTTCTCTGATGGTCGGAGGTGTCCGGTCTGATCGGAAAAGAAACTCTAAAAAAAGCGAATATCGAATAACGAATACTGAATATCGAATGTCGAAGGAAAACACACCTCAGGACTGAGTAACGAGGACTGAGGGCTGAGTTAAATAGAATTCGCACAATGGGAGCACAAACACGCTCAGTCCTCAGAACTCACCACTTTTTATTTAGGACAGAGCGCAACGATTCTACCCTGCGACATTCGTTATTCGATATTCTGCGGTTTGCTGTTCCGATTAAGGGTAGTTACATATTAGCACTGCCGCTGGGTGGCCGGATTCGTCAGCTTGCTATATATCAAGCGGGAACTATGAGGCAAGGCAACCCTGAACGGGGAATCTTGAACCCGAAAACCTCATTCCTTAGGTTTTTCGATTTTGAAGGCATCGGATGCTTTGCCCTCCGAGTAAAAAACGGCTTTGATGCGGTTATTCTTGCTGCCTTCCACCTTGACCCGTCCATCTTTTCGGTACAGGGTAATTTTAGAGCCGGTAATCGAGTTTTTGCCGCTAATGACCTTTGAATTTTCGCCGGTTAGAATTATCGTCATGGATGTCGTATCGTATTCCACCTTTTCCGCTTCGGCGTTATATTGTTCCGACGTTATCCTGACATTGCCGGTGGCTACTATTTTTTTCAGCATGTCGTCATTCGTGCCGCTTTGTTTTTCCGAATTCAGTAAATCTCCCTGGTAATAAATCCTCAACTTGTCGGAAACGATAACGAAATCTGCCTGGGTAGCTTTAACATTTCCGATAAAATCAGCATATTTCGCTTCATTATCAGAGATCAGTTGATCTGCGATTATTTGAATCGGTTCATCGGCGGATTTTTTATCGGCTGTTGCCCTCTGGGAATCCTCGGCTGCAAATGTGGCACCAGCGGATAAAGTTATGGCAGCGACTGCAATGATCGCAAGCGATCGAATTCCTTTTAGCCTTAACCTCGTCAATTTAAATTGTTGCACGCAACCCCCTCTCATAACTTGTCGCCGATTGCAGCGTTTCGGAATTAACCCCATCCAAGCCATGGGTCGCTTCGACTTAAAATTGATTTCAATCTGTTTGCAAGGACCGCAGGCCGAAATAATATAGCAGCTCATCTGCATTTTGCAATAGGCAATGTCGCCTATTTCGTCACTTTACCGCTTCCGATTCGATGGTCTTCAAGGGCGATTATCGAATCTGCTTTCTCTATGACCGAACAAATGATTTCCGGGGCCGTTTCCCTATTCCATTATTGCAGGTCTGAGATGATTTCCAGAGCCATCTGCTGGGCGGCTGCCAATTCTGAGGCATTCAGTGAGTTCAAATCCTCGATGGTTTCTCTTAAGGCCTGGGCTGCTTTTCTCGACAGCTTTTTAAATATACGGATTTGTGCACGGCCCCCCATTCCTTTAAGGGTTTTGGCCAGATCCCCGGTATTGATTTCCATTAGAAACTTTTCAATGGCGTCATTGCTCAGCATTAATATGATTTGGTCCAGTTTTGAGCCTCGTGAAGACGAGGGTGTTGAGTCTTCTATGGATTTTAGATAATATTTGAGAGAATCTTTGCATTCGCTCTCAAATTCCTTTTGATAGATTTCATAGCTGTTCTCTCCGAGAAAGGACAGCAATAATTCTTTCGTGATTTTGGGATGAAGACCTTGCTGGATAGCGGCTACTCCTTCCAGAATGAGGCATCGTTCGAGGAGTTCTTTACCTTCGTAATCGCCGGAAACAATGTAAGATTCCATCACATTTCTCACGAGCTGGGGGGCCACGCCATCGACGATCAATTGCAGCCCTTTCTTTAAAAGAAACGAGTAGGTTTCTTCTGCGACCTGTATTAGCGAAAGCAATCCGTTGCGTCGTGCCATCATTGACAGATTGATGAGATCATGGACCAGGCTCATGCACTGCCGCTTTTCAGCATCGCTGATTTTGCTTTTTTGACCGAAGTACCAATCGTATTGCATCTCGTCTATCTCCCACAAACCCAAAACGGCAACTGGTGTACAGATAATATACCACAAATAACGGAATTTCTTAACTAAATTTTAGTGCCGCCAAGAATCAAAAACAGACTTCAAAAGCTAAATCCGGTGAATGTTTTTTGCTTGCATCGCGAAGTAATATTGAATATAATAGAGATCGAGCGGCGAAAACGATATTTATAAGGGGCTTAAGGACATTTTGAAGTCAGCGGTTGTCTGATTCCCTTACAACGGGCACAAGACGAAATCGTCAGTTGCCTTTTTCGCGAGGAGACCCGAACCGCAATTGGGATGCGCATAGTGAGTGTCCCTGTTGGGTTAATTCACTCCAAAGAGGACTCTTTTTTGCCTATTTAGGTAGGGTGGTAAAAATCGTATTGCAGCCAATCTTTCTTCCGTTAATTTTGTCTACCTGGATTTGAACTCCCTTGGCCGACAGCATGATCGATAATGAACAGCCGGAAATTACAGCATCCTGTTTGCCAGGAGGATGTTTTTCGAGCTACCGTAACGGAGGGTTCCCGACAGGTGTGCTTGTCACCCGCGGGCTGAACTCTGATACCGTATTGTCGATCGCTCTCAGCCTGATGTGCAACCCCGCGAACACAAAACTTTCAAGCAACACGGCGGCAGGAGAAGAACTTGAAATCTTTCTCCGGAAAATATAGACATCATAAATTTATTTGTCCGCACATTAAAGAGCGGTCCGGTTTCGTTCTGAAGGGAAGAACCATTTGTCAAGTCGGCAGCCTGAAGTTTGGAACCGTTGAAACCCTAAAAGAAGGAGGACGCCAAAATGGCCACTGGTATTGTCAAATGGTTTAATGAGCGCAAAGGTTATGGTTTTATTGAGCAGGATGAGGGACCGGATGTGTTTGTTCACCACTCAGGCATCAACGCGCCGGGCTTTAAATCCCTCAATGAAGGCGACCGGGTCACATTTGAAATAGAAGAAGGCGGAAAAGGTCCGCGAGCAGTCAATGTCACCGTGGTTTAATTTGCCGGATTTGAAGAAAATGAATGGGCATTGCCGGATATTCCTTCAATGCCCTTTTGCATTTAAGTTAAGCCATGTGAGTTTTTTGTTTTAATCTTCTTCAAAATCGTCCAAATCATCGTCGCTGGTCGTTTTACCTTCTTCATAGTCGGCATCATCTTCAAGCAATTCGTCCAAATCGTCCTCGGAGTCGGTTTCCTCGACTTCCGCTACTTCGGACGCTTTCTCGGCCTCCTCCAAAACACCCAGCAGGACTTTCTTGTCGTCGAATATAAGATCCTCGTGTTGTTCACCTTTGGCTGCATACATGGCAATCACGGCATCAGCAATTAAATTCATGTAAACACCAATGGGGAAAAAATGCTGATTTCGCAGATACAGAATCAGCTCTTCCTTGCCTTTTGAGGAAGCTTCCGCAACTTCTTCGGCCTGATAATTTTGTTCGCAAAGAAGAGAGAAGTCTTCATCCTGTAATCCGGGAAGTTTTTGCTTCCTGGAATCTGCTGTCAATATGGCATATTCCTGGATCTGCAGTTTTTTGTCTTTTTCATTTTTCCACAGGCGGTATTTTTGTTTCATTAATTACCTTTCTTTCATTTTGCCGCCCTCTATTGTCCGGTTGAAGGCTAATAGACATCTTATCCTTTTCGGAAAAGACTCCGGAATGGACCGGGTTATTAGGGCAAGTTCAGCTGAGCCGGCTCTGCACTCACGGGATTCAAAACAGAGTCCTTTCCGACTCTGCCTAAAAAGCCTAAGAATCGGAAGTCCGGCCAGGATATGTTATGCGTCTTTGGACTCCGATAGCCTGGAAATATCATAGCGATGAAGTTTGAAAATGATCATCAGAATGTTTGGATTTCACCCTGTTTATCGCTAATCAAGGGCATTATGTCAAGCAAAAACCCCGGTATGGAGATTTTGGGGCCAGGGAGAGCTTGGCTTCAAGGCCGGAGGATGTGTTTTTTATTTGCGGCGCTGGCAGTGCCGCCCGGAAATCCATCACTCGATAATTTCAAGAACATATCGTTTGCCTGTTTTCCCCGACGCAGCACTTAAAATTGTGCGGATGGCCTGGGCCGTTCGGCCCTGCCTGCCAATAATTTTGCCCATATCCTTTTTGGCGACATTAAGCTCCAATACCGTCGTGTGTTTGCCCTCGACTTCGCCTACCGATACTTCATCCGGAAAATCAACAAGTGCCTTTGCAATGTAACCAATCAGATCTTTCATCGCTCTGCCTCCTTTTGGATTTTTTCAGTAGCGTGGGTGGATCAGAGTTCTTTCCGAAACTTAAAAGGCAATTCGGGCTGCCGATAATTCTGATAGGGCCTACAGTTTTTTTTCCATCTGCATTGTCTGCAGATAGCGACATGTTTTTTGGGCTGTCCCCTGTATTTAATGCAGTAAAGGTATTTCGGGCTGTTGTTCGACATTTAATCCACCGGATGTGTAACCCATTCTTATCAGATTGTTTTCAGGAAGTTAAGCGTTTTTTTGAGCCTGAATCAAAAGTGCGGATCAATCCTGTAATTCAGAGCCGATCGGAAGTTTAATTCGTAAGCTTAATTCGCGGACAAGGGGCAGGGTATTGAAATTCAAACCTAAGTGGTTGGTGCCCCCGGCGTGAATCGAACACGCGGCACATGGATTAGGAATCCATTGCTCTATCCACTGAGCTACGGGGGCTGATGCTAAATATGGTTTTCCCGACTATGGATTTGGTAAAAATAAGCTTCTTATATATTTGAAACCCTCAAATATGTAAAGATCATTTTTTCTTAGAGGACTAGAGCCGGTTTCGATATTGGTCCAGCGTTGGGAGGAAAACGGAGAAAAGTCGGCGGGTGAAATTTAAATCTACTGCTTCGATTGGAAAATGGGTCCGAGCCGCTTGAACCATTACCTAATCGCCTTACTGCCTGATTGTTCAATATATACATATATATCGAAAGGTTGTTGCCAACGTTATCTGTTTTATGCTATAAGACTACATTGACCGTCCCTAAATGGAAAAAGATCGATTTCCCTCGCATCTTGTATTTGGCACTGCATGCTGCACACATCGAAGCACTGATAAAGCATGCTATACAGAACGACGTAAGTCATTGTTCATACATACACAGCGCACTGCATGAATATCATTATCTGTTGGTTTTTTCCATAAATAACAAAAAGGGTAATGCACAAATAATTACGGCGCTGTGTATAATTATTTGACAAGAACCGGTAAAACAAAGATCTCATCGTTTAATTCAATAATCACCAAGCTGAGGAAATAATATGCATCTGCGAAAACGTGTTTTAGTGACCGGAGGGGCCGGATTTCTCGGCTCTTTTCTGTGTGATCGGTTGTTAAATGAAGGTTGTGACGTTGTTTGCGTAGATAATTTTTACACGGGCACCAAGCGCAATATTATTCATCTTTTAGGCAATCCTTATTTTGAGTTGATACGGCATGATATTACCTTTCCTCTCTATCTGGAGGTGGACGAAGTATATAATCTCGCCTGTCCGGCTTCTCCGGTACATTATCAAAATGATCCGGTGCAAACCACCAAGGTCAATGTCCACGGCTCAATCAATATGCTGGGCATGGCAAAACGGCTTAATGCCAGGATACTGCAAGCCTCTACCTCGGAGGTCTACGGCGATCCTACCGTTCATCCCCAAACCGAAAATTACTGGGGCAACGTTAATTGCATCGGCATCCGGTCCTGTTACGACGAGGGCAAACGCTGCGCAGAGACACTTTTTTTCGATTATCATCGGCAGCATCGAATCAACATCCGGGTGGTTCGAATTTTTAATACCTATGGACCGCGCATGCACCCCAATGACGGCCGGGTCGTGAGTAATTTCATCATTCAGGCGCTCAACAAACGCGACATCACTGTGTTCGGAGACGGCAGTCAAACCCGATCCTTTTGTTTTGTGGATGATTTGGTCGACGGATTGGTCCGGATGATGAATGCTCCGGATGACTTTATCGGACCGGTCAATATCGGCAATCCAAATGAATTCAGCATCCTGGAACTTGCCGCCAAGGTCATTGAATTGACCGGTTCGGCATCCAAAATAGTTTATCGGCCACTGCCGCAGGACGACCCCCTGCAGCGCCAGCCTGACATTTCTCTGGCAAAAATGAAATTGGGATGGGAGCCGAAAACCCAGCTTGAAGAAGGGCTCAAACAAACCATCGCATACTTCAAAAATAGTCTTTGAAAGGGGAAACTTAAAATGAAGTGCGCCTTCGTTACGGGCATCACCGGCCAGGACGGCGCCTACCTGGCGGAATTTTTACTTGGGAAAGGGTATGTCGTTCATGGTCTAAAGCGCAGGGCCTCTTCCTTCAATACGGCCCGGGTCGACCATCTATATCAAGATCCCCACGAAAAGGATGTGCGATTTTTCATGCACTATGGGGACCTTACGGATGCCACCAATCTTATTCGGATCATTCAGGAGATTCAGCCTGATGAAATTTATAGTCTGGCCGCCCAGAGCCACGTCAAAGTTTCCTTCGAAACGCCCGAATACACCGCCAACGCGGATGCTCTGGGCACTTTGCGCCTTCTGGAAGCCATCCGGATTTTAAAGCTGGAGGATAGATGCCGCTTTTATCAGGCTTCGACCTCCGAGCTTTATGGCAAAGTTCAGGAAGTGCCCCAAACAGAAACCACCCCATTTTATCCCCGCTCGCCTTATGCGGTGGCCAAACTCTATGCATACTGGATCACGGTCAACTATCGGGAGGCCTACGGCATTTACGCTTGCAACGGAATCCTTTTTAACCATGAATCGCCGATGAGAGGCGAGACATTCGTTACCCGCAAAATAACCCGGGCGCTCGCGCGCATCAAAACCGGTTTGCAAAAAGTCCTCTACATCGGGAATCTCGACGCGCGCCGAGACTGGGGACATGCCCGTGACTACGTGGAAATGCAATGGCTGATGCTGCAGCAGGATAAACCGGAAGACTATGTCATTGCAACGGGCCAGCAATATTCAGTGCGGGATTTTATCGAGACGGCCGCCCAACAGCTGGATCTGGTTATCCGGTGGGAAGGCGAGGGGATTGATGAAAAAGGCATTAACCCTAAAACCGGCCAGATAATTGTTGCCGTTGATCCTAAGTACTTCAGGCCGACCGAGGTGCAGGAGTTGCTGGGGGACGCCAGCAAGGCCCGGCGCAAACTGGGATGGAAACCGCGAGTTTCATTTCAAGAACTGGTTGCCGAAATGGTGACGGCCGACCTTAAAGAGGCTCAAAAAGATAATTTGTGCCACCAGGAAGGATTTCCGACCTATCACCATACGGAAACCTGATCCGCTAAAGGATTTATTTCGGCTGTCGGACTCTCCGACGCTGCCATCCGCTTGCCCACGGCACCCTGATGCCGGCTCGTTTTGGGCGGTTGTTAACTTTTGATGATAGGTGAAGGCAAGGGTCAAAGTAAGGAGGTCAGCCCATGCAAAAAATGGTGCGACAGTGTTTTGCCAGGAACATTTGCGTTGTCATGACGGCGCTGCTTTTGCTGACCGTGGCCTGTTCTTCAACCCCAAAGACCACGGACGGCGCGGAGGCTAAAGTAAAAAATGAGAAAAATGCCCCCTTGTACTACGATTTTGAAGATGTGCTCGTGCCGCGTGAGTTAAAATTGAATGCCCAATATTCTTTCGTCTATCATACCTCCGGTTTTACCGCCGGGGTGCTTGTTTTTAAATCCAAGGCCGAGCGAAATTCCCTCATCCAATTTTTTGAAAACAACATGACCAAGGACAACTGGCAGGCAGTCAGCAGTTTCAAATCCCCGCGAACCCTTTTGCTTTTTCAAAAAGAAAACAGATGGTGTGTCATAAACATAACGGATAACAACTGGGATACCCTGGTGGAGATATGGGTGGCACCCTTCAGCGGTCTAGCCGGATCCGGGCTGTTGAAATAACTAAAATCCGGGTGGAGATATCCAGAATTCCGATAATTCCTTCTTTTCCAGCCGGGGCGAACCAGTCGAATCTTGACACTTTTCGCTCGAATGGATACTTTGGGTTAAAACCTAAAGCGGACGGCTTGAATGATTGAGTGAAGCTATCGAATCGGCACCTTCAGGCAGTCTCCATCTTTTAAAAGGAAACAATGACTATTTGCCGATGAAAAGTAAACAAGCACTCGACAGGGCCATCGCAGAAATTCACAACCGCATCAGTGCCTTAGCCGCCAACGGATGTCGTGGCTTTAATTGTTCCGGACAATCTCTGGAAAAACTTGAAAAGTGGGGGCAGGATCCGCAAATTGTCAGCGAAACACTGGCGGATATTCGAACCGATTTAGGCGATTGTCAGCGCTGCCGGCTGGCTCGGGGTCGCAATAAAATTGTCTTTGGAGACGGAAATCCCAAGGCGAAACTTGTATTTGTCGGTGAGGGACCCGGATTTGAAGAAGACCAACAGGGAAAACCATTTGTCGGCGCTGCCGGCCAGTTGCTGACCCGCATCATCGAAGCCATCAATCTAACCCGCAGCCAGGTATACATTTGCAACATCGTCAAATGTCGTCCTCCGGGTAACCGAAATCCGGAACCGGATGAAATCAATACCTGTATTCCATTTCTCGAACGCCAGATTGCCGCCATTCAACCCGACTTCATTTGTGCACTGGGCACTGTCGCAGCTCAGACGCTGCTGCGGACCACGACACCCATTTCAAGGCTCAGAGGCCGATTCCACGAATATCGGGGCATTCGTGTCCTGCCCACCTATCATCCGGCCTATCTTTTGCGGAATCCCGAGAAGAAGCGCGATGTGTGGGAAGATATGAAAATGCTGATGAAGGAATATCGCTATGAAGACTAAATTTTTTTTCATTGCTATGATCCCCCTTTTTATACTGAGTCTTCATGTCGCAGCTGCGCAGGGAAGCGAGGTCTATATCATGCAGGTTGCAGATGCCATCAGCCCGGGTACGGCGGAATTTATAAAATCCGGCATTAAGACGGCGGAAGAAAACGGTGCCGCTTGTCTTATCATCGAGCTGGATACGCCCGGTGGATTGGCAGAGTCCATGCGCATCATTGTCCAAGCCATACTGGCCAGCACAGTGCCTGTGGTGGTCTATGTGTCGCCCAGCGGCGCCCGGGCCGCCTCAGCCGGGGTGATGATTACCATGGCGGCGGATGTGGCGGCCATGGCGCCGGGAACCAATATCGGTGCGGCTCATCCGGTGGGGGCCGGGGGGCAGGATATTGACGGAACGATGTCGGAAAAGATCCTCAACGACATGGTTGCGCAGGCCAAAAGTGTTGCCGAAAAACGAGGCCGGAATGCAAAATGGGTCGAAGAGGCGATCCGCGAGAGCGTTTCGGTGACAGAAACCGAGGCTTTAAAAGAAAATATCATCGATCTGATTGCCAAGAACACGGATGATCTCATTCGCCAACTCAACGGCCGCAAGTTAAAGGACCGCGGGGTTCTTAAGCTCGATGACGTTAAAAAAGTGGTGCTCGAGGAAACCCTGCGTACGAAAATATTAAATACGATCAGCAATCCCAATATCGCCTACATTCTGATGATGATCGGGCTCGCCGGTCTTTACTTTGAGCTGTCGCATCCGGGCGCCATCTTTCCGGGGGTTATTGGCGGTATATCCTTAATTCTTGCCTTTTTTGCGCTGCAAACGCTTCCGGTCAACTATGCCGGTGTTTTACTGATTGTACTGGCGATTATATTCTTCATCATGGAGATGAAGATCGCCAGCTACGGGTTGTTAAGTGTCGCCGGAATTGTTTCTTTGCTGCTGGGCTCTCTCATGCTGTTTGAGGGCACATCGCCGGATATGAAATTGTCATTGAAGGTCATTTTGCCGACGATTATTTTAATCTCCGGGTTTTTTATCGGGGTTGCCGGCCTGGTTTTTCGCGCCCAAGTATCAAAGCCCTCCACCGGTTCGATGGGAATGGTGGGTGAGATCGGGATGGTGAAGAAAGCCCTGACGCCCGAAGGCAAAGTATTTGTTCACGGTGAGCTCTGGAATGCAAGAGCCAAGGCACCGCTTGAGGTGGGTGTAAAAGTGCGGGTCGTAAAAGTGGTCAATTTGATTCTGGAAGTCGAATCAACCGATGAACCAACGCTTGGCTGAATACATCCGGCAGCAGGGTTAGAACTCAAAAATGGTTTTGTGGAAAACCAAATAACTTACCACCAAAGGAGGCTCCCATGAGTTTTTTTACGCCAATTGCGATCATCGTGCTCGTCATCTTTTTCCTGTCTGCGGCCCTGCGTATTCTAAACGAATACGAGCGGGGCGTCATATTCAGGCTGGGCCGTGTAATCGCCGCCAAGGGCCCGGGACTGATCATCCTGATACCGGTGGTCGATAAAATGGTGAAAGTGAGCCTGCGGCTGGTGGCGTTGGACGTGGATCCCCAGGATGTCATCACCCGGGACAATGTGTCCGTTAAAGTCAATGCCGTTATCTATTTCCGAGTGATCGATCCGACCAAGGCGATTGTCGAGGTGGAAAACTATGCCTATGCCATGTCGCAACTGGCCCAGACGACCTTGCGGAGCGTCTGCGGACAGGCCGAGCTCGACGAACTTTTAGCGGAAAGAGAAAAAATCAATGCGGAACTGCAGGAAATATTGGATACCCATACCGATCCCTGGGGCATCAAGGTTGCCACGGTGGAACTTAAACACATTGATCTGCCCCAGGAGATGCAGCGAGCCATGGCCAAACAGGCCGAAGCCGAGAGAGAGCGGCGGGCCAAGGTGATCAATGCCGAAGGTGAATATCAGGCCGCCACCAAGCTGGCTCAGGCTTCGGAGATTATCGAAAAGCATCCAACGGCCCTGCAGCTTCGATACCTTCAGACCATGAATGAAATGTCCACCGAAAGCAATTCAAACATTATTTTTCCAATCCCGATTGACCTTTTCACGCCGTTTTTATCTTTGCTCAAACGGGAGGCCGACAAAAAGTAGTTGGAAGCATTCCAGAAAAATAGGCCGCCGGTGGTGGCGGCCGGCAGCGCTTGCGATCGATCCTTAAAGTTCAAGCTCGTCCTGAGGCGGTTTGAAAAATGTTTTTAGCTGTTGACAGGAACATTAAAAATAGTTAGTAAAATAAGTTTGTTAAAATATCATGTCTATGATCTTATAAATTCTGGCGAACAAACGCTCGTGAATTCGGATAAAACGTTAGGCGGGGGCTATTCAGCCTCCGCTTGTGCTTTACGATTCAGAGCAAGAAAAGGAGAGATAGAAGCAAATGAGCGCCGAACAAGTCGAAATCAAGGAAAAACCTCTGGCGAAAATGACGGTCAAAGACCTGCGCGAGATGGCCAAGGATATGCCTGAAATTGTCGGTGTGCACGGCATGAAAAAGGAAGAACTGATTGTTGCCATCAAACAAGTCAAAGGCATTGTCGACGAGCCAGTTAAAAAAGCGGATGCTTCCATTGGTGAAATAAAGAAAAAGATCCGCGAAATAAAAGCCCAACGGCGGGCGGCCATTGCTGCCAAAGACAGCAAAATGGCGACAGTATACAAGCGCCGCATTTCCAGGTTGAAGAAAAAATCACGCCGCGCCGCCGCGTCCGTGCCGGCCGCCGGTTAGGGGTCTGGCTTTTGCGGAATAACCGGGATTTTGACAACATGACCTTGGGAAACCAATTATCGGCAGTCAGCTATGATTGATCCGGCCTCGGTGGCGTTTGATATTGACGGTGTGGTGGCCAACACGATGTCGCTGTTTCTTGAAATCACCCGCGATGTATTTCATATCAACGGCATCCGGTATGAGGATATTTCCTGCTACGATCTGGCGGACTGCACCGGGCTGGATCAGGGGGTTATTGACGCTGTCGTCGAGCGCATACTTGACGGAAATTACGCATCATCGTTAAATCCAATTGACGGGGCTGCCGATGTTCTGACTCGCATCGGGAATCATCACAGCCCGCTGTTGTTCGTTACGGCCAGGCCATATATAGGACCGATTCGGGACTGGATGCTGGATTTGTTGCCGCTTGGCCCCCAAGGGGTCGAGGTGATTACGACCGGTTCCTTTGAGAACAAAACCGATGTGTTGCTGGAGCGGAACATCACCTGCTTCGTGGAAGACAGACTTGATACTTGTTACCGTCTGATGGATGCGGGTATCAGGCCGATTTTATTCAAACAACCCTGGAACCGCCAACCGCATCCCTTTGTGGAGGTCGGATCCTGGAAAGAACTCGAGCTTATTATCGAATTCTGAAGGGATTGAATCTCGGATGAACGGGTCGTCGATTAAGCATTTGATCAGCGCCTATCTAGAATCGCTTGCCGCTGAAAAAGGTTATTCGGATAATACCTGCCGGTGTTACCGCAATGACCTGGATGGGTTTTTATCCTATCTGGCCCACAGTTCCTTTTCGACCGGCAGTAGCTCGCAGCGCGTGGATCAAATTAACGTCCAGCGTCTGGACAACATCACCATCAGAGGGTATCTGGGATATCTGCACAAGCAGAATAAAAAGACCACCATTGCACGCAAGTTGTCGGCCGTGCGATCTTTTTTTAAGTATCTGGTCAAACATGGGGTCATTGACGGCAATCCGGCCGAATCAATTCTTACCCCAAAACAGGATAAAACCATTCCGGAGTATTTGCCGGTTGATGAGATGTTCCGGCTGCTTGATTCCATCAAAACCGGCAATATTCTGGATCAGAGAAATTGTGCGATTTTTGAAACGCTTTATTCCTGCGGCATACGGGTTTCGGAACTTGTCGGGATGAACGTATTCGATGTCGATTATCCAGGATCCGTGATTCGGGTTCTGGGAAAAGGGCGCAAGGAGCGTATCGTGCCCATCGGTCAAAAAGCGCTGGCGGCCATTCGGATTTATCGCGAACAGTTGAAAAAAGAATGCGGCATATCAGCGGAGTACAATGGGCCGCTTTTTTTAAATAAAAATAAGGGACGCCTGACGGCACGCTCGGTGGCGCGTATTCTGAAAGATTTGGTAAAGGCATGCGGGCTACTCAAACCCGTATCACCGCACACCATGCGCCACACGTTTGCCACCCACATGCTGGATGCCGGTGCGGATTTAAGAATCGTGCAGGAGTTATTGGGGCACAAGAGCCTTTCAACGACACAAAAATACACCCACGTGAGCATTGATCGCCTGATGGAAACCTATGATCGGGCGCATCCAAGGAAGTGATTGGAAGAATGAACTACCACGGGACAACTATTCTGGCCGTCAGACACAACGGCAAAGCCGCCGTTGCCGGTGACGGGCAGGTCACATTGAACAGCAACGTGGTCAAACACCACGCCAAAAAAGTGAGACGCATTTACAATAACAAAATCATCGTTGGATTTGCCGGTGCGACCGCCGATGCCATGAATCTGTCAGAGCGCCTGGAAGAAAAACTTGAGCGCTACAACGGCAACTTGACCCGTGCGGCAGTGGAATTGGCCCGGGAATGGCGCACAGATAAATATTTGAGGCGGCTGGAGGCCGTCATGGTGGCCGTTGACGAGGACAGCATCTATTTGATCTCCGGAAACGGCGACGTCATTGAGCCTGATGAAGGCATTGTGGCCATCGGTTCCGGGGGCATTGCAGCTCAGGCGGCCGCCAAGGCTTTGATCGAATTTGCTGACCTGGACGCGCGCGGCATCGTCGAAGCGGCCATGAAAATTGCGGCCTCCATTTGTATTTATACCAATGATGCCATCACTATTGAAGAAATGTAATCCTAAAGGTAATCGTCGATGAGCAATCTGAAACCCTCAGAAATTGTTAAAGAGCTGGATAAATATATTATTGGGCAGGATAAAGCCAAACGCTCGGTTGCGGTGGCGCTGAGAAACCGCTGGCGCCGGCAGCAAGTTCCCGAAGAGCTACGAGATGAAATTGCCCCCAAAAACATTATCCTGATTGGACCCACCGGCGTCGGCAAGACTGAAATCGCCCGCCGGCTTTCCCGTTTAACGGACTCGCCTTTTACCAAAGTTGAAGCCTCCAAGTTTACCGAGGTTGGATACGTGGGGCGTGATGTCGAGTCGATGGTCAGAGATCTGGTGGAACTCACCGTCAACGACTATAAGGCCCGGGCCCAGGAAAGTGTGCAGGAGAAAGCCTGGCAGATCGCCGAAGAACGAATGCTGGATCTGTTGCTGCCCAAATCGGGAACCGCAGCCCCGGCCAAAGCGGAAGAGTCCAGGGAGGTCCAATTTGAATTGGTGACAGCCGACAGCGAGGAATCCTCTTCAACCAGAGAAAAGCTTCGCAGCATGCTGCGCCGGGGCAAACTGGATAGCCGCTATGTGGATCTGGATGTATCCGACCGCAGCCTGCCGATGGTGGAGATATTTTCGAATGTCGGCATGGAAGAAATGGGTATTAATTTCAGGGACATGCTGGGTGGGATCTTGCCGAAAAGCACCAAGCGCAGGCGGGTCAAAGTGCCGGAAGCCATGGAAATTTTAGCTCAGGAGGAGGCCCAGGGTCTGGTCGATATGGACAAGGTCATCAAAGAGGCCATTGCCCGGGTGGAGCAATCAGGGATCATCTTTCTTGATGAAATCGATAAAATTGTAGGAAAAAACGGTAGCTACGGACCGGACGTGTCTCGGGAAGGCGTACAAAGAGATCTTTTGCCGATCGTTGAAGGCAGTACGGTGACTACCAAATACGGCCCGACTAAAACCGATCATATTCTATTCATCGCCTCCGGCGCTTTTCATATGGTCAAACCGGCAGACCTTATTCCGGAGATGCAGGGCCGCTTCCCGATACGCGTCGAACTGAGACCACTGGGGGAACATGATTTTATCAGAATTCTTACCGAGCCCCAAAACGCGCTGCTGCTTCAATACGTGGCCCTTCTGCGAACCGAGGGAGTTGATGTGGTCTTCGAAGATGATGCCGTCGCCGAAATCGCCCGAATGGCGGAGGAGGTCAACGACAAAACCGAAAATATAGGGGCTCGCAGGCTGCACACCCTGATGGAATGTTTGCTGGAAGATATTCTGTTTGATGCTCCGGATATGACAGAACGTCGGACGGTTATCGATAAGAAGTACGTCGAAGATAAATTAAAAGACATCAAAGACGATGAGGATTTGAGCCGGTACATCCTTTAAATTGAATATTGAAGAAGGAAGATTGAATATTTGTTGAATCGATCCGCTCCGTCATTTTTAATATGTCCGTTTAAAATTGATTCGCCGCAGGCGGACCTTCAATCTTCAATTTTCAATCTTCATTCTTCAATCATACAACGGGAGAAGGACATTGACCATTGATATCATGAAGCAGGCGGATCAGGTAATCACAAAAACTTACAAACGTTTTCCGATCGTCCTTTCCAAAGGCAGCGGCTGCACGCTTTACGACACAGGTGGGCGCAGTTACACGGATTTCGTTGCCGGAATCGCCGTGTGTAATTTGGGGCACGCGCATCCGGCGGTGGTCAAAGCGCTGTCCAGCCAGGCCCAAATGCTGTGGCATGTATCCAACCTTTACTACACCGTACCCCAAGTCGAATTAGCCGGCTGGCTGGTTGACAACAGTTTTGCCGACCGGGTATTTTTCTGCAACAGCGGGGCCGAGGCCAATGAAGCCGCCATTAAACTGGTCCGCAAATATTATAAGGAACGCGGTGAAAACCACCGGTTCAGAATTATTGCCATGGAGCAGTCTTTTCATGGACGCACCATGGCAACGCTTTCGGCCACCGGCCAGGAGAAAATCAAAAAAGGCTTTGACCCTGTTTTGGAAGGATTTGACTTTGTGCCTTTCAACGATGTCGGGGCCTTGCGGTCCAAAGTCGGGCCAAATACCTGTGCGGTTCTGCTCGAACCTGTCCAGGGCGAAGGCGGGGTGCGCTGTCCGGACGAAGGTTATCTGAAGGCGGTTCGGCAGATTTGCGATCAAAGCGGCGTGTTGCTGATATTTGATGAAATTCAAACCGGGATGGGGCGGACCGGAAAACTTTTTGCCTATGAGCATTTTGGCGTTGCACCCGATATCATGACACTGGCCAAAGCACTGGCCAACGGGCTGCCCATCGGCGCTATGCTGGCCAAAGAGCAGGTGGCTGCCGCTTTTGGGCCAGGTTCGCATGCCTCCACCTTCGGCGGCACCCCGATTGTCACGGCTGCGGCTCTGGAGGTATGTAAAACCCTTTCAGCCGGTAAAGTTATCGAACAGGGGCGGCAGGCGGCGGCCTATTTCAGAGAAAAGCTGAATGGATTAAAGGCGCGGCATGAATCGATTGTGGATGTTCGCGGGCTCGGAATGCTGCTCGGAATAAAGCTGAATTTCAAGGGGGAGTCAGTGGTTTCCCAGTGCCTGCAGCGGGGGTTTTTGATCAACTGTATTCAGGAAAATATTCTACGCTTTGTTCCGCCGTTGATTATCCAAAAAGAAGAGATTGACGCTCTGGTTGACTGTCTGGATGAGATATTGCGGGAGAAAAAGGATTGACGATTGAAGACTGAAGATTGAATATTTATGGTCCGCCGGCGGCGGATTCTATCTTATAAAGGCCGGAGCGCAGCGACATCCACCAATCTTCAATTTTAAATCTTCAATCTTCAATTCCGACTCGTATCTACCAGATTGTAAGAAAATAAATTTGGCATATTGTGGCTAAAACTATGCTAACGGTACCGTGATGTCCGCAAAACTCTGGCAGGGCAGATTTTCAGAAAAAACAGCAAAGGTTGTCGAGGCCTTTACTTCATCAATCCAGGTGGACCGCCGGCTTTATGCCTATGATATTCAAGGCAGTATCGCCCACTGCCGCACACTGGCGCAGGCGTCCGTTATCAGCGAGGCTGAAGCTGCGGCCATCATCGAAGGTCTTGAACAGATAAAAGCGGAAATTGAGGAAGGCCGCTTTCGATTTGATGACAGTCTGGAGGACATTCATATGCACATTGAATCCAGATTGGCTGAAATTTCGGGGCCGGCCGCGCGCAAACTTCATACGGCCAGAAGCCGCAACGACCAGATTGCGCTGGATATCAGAATGTATCTGCGGATGGAGACGGCCGGCATCATCCGGCAGCTCCACCACCTGCAGGAAGTTCTTGTGGCCCAGGCCAAAAAACGTCTCGATATTGTTTTGCCGGGTTATACCCATATGCAGCGGGCCCAGCCGGTGCTGTTGTCTCATCATTTGATGGCCTACTACGAGATGTTTGCCAGAGACATCGGACGCCTGGAGGATTGCCTGCCGCGCATAAATGCAATGCCGCTCGGATGTGCGGCCCTTGCCGGCACCACATACCCCATTGATCGCAGCTATACGGCTGAACTTCTCGGGTTTGAAAGCCTTTGCGCCAACAGTATCGATGCGGTCTCCGACCGGGATTTTATTATCGAATTTTTAGCGGCGGCCGGCATCTGCATGGTTCATTTCAGCCGCCTGTCGGAAGAGCTCATCCTCTGGTCGACCGCGGAGTTTAACTTCATCGAACTGCCGGATTCTTTTGCAACCGGCAGCAGCATTATGCCTCAAAAGAAAAATCCCGATGTACCGGAACTGGTGAGGGGTAAAGCCGGCGCCGTCATCGGCAATTTGATGGCTTTGCTGACGACGATGAAATCGCTGCCGCTGGCCTACAATCGCGATATGCAGGAGGACAAAGCGCCTTTATTTGATACGGTGGGCACATTGAAAGCCTGCATCGAAATTTACACTGCGATGCTGCCGGAAATAAAGATCAAGGCCGCGAACATGCAACAGGCCGCTGAACGCGGGTTTCTGAATGCGACCGATATGGCCGATTATCTGGCAACCCGCGGAGTTGCATTCCGGGAAGCCCATCGTCTGGTCGGTGAGGCTGTCAGTTTTGCGCTGGCAATTAAAAAAGAGCTTCATGAGCTGACATTGGAAGAAATGCAATCATTTTCCAAGCTGATTGAGGAAGATGTTTACTCCTTTCTGGAGACCCGGCAGATGATCGAAAGGCGGACATCGGCGGGCGGTACCGCCGTCAAGAACGTGCGGCAGGCAATAAGGGCAGCGGAGAACCGTTTGGCTCAAAAAAAGAATTGTCTGCCGGAATTCGACCAATAGGACAGTCAGGGAAGGGACGTCATTTGGACGGCAAACCGAATGCAAAACTTTCCAGGGCGGTGGCGATCGCTCTGGCGGCTTTGATCTGGATGACATCGGCGGCCGTATTGGGGGGCTGCGGCAAAAAAGGCCCGCCGGAACCACCCAGCGGCAGCAGACCCCCGCGGGTTACTGATTTGAATTACATTATTTCTGAGAACACCGTCAAGTTGAGCTGGACGATTCCGCAACCGAATGAAAAGGCCCAATATCCGGTCAGCGGCTTTTTAATTTTCCAATACAAACAGCCGCTGTATGAACGGGAATGCCCGGACTGCCCCCTAATATTCACCCAAATTGGGGATGTTCCGGTCAGGGGTGAGACTGCCGGCCGAGATGAGTCTCTGCCGCTGGTATTTGTTGAAACCATTGAAAAGGGATACCGCTACAAATTTAAAGTCAAAGCTTACAGCGATGACGGCACCTCCGGTGCTGATTCCAATTTTGTTGAATTTTCTTTCTAACTGGTCTGTTATTCAGCCAAAACCAACTCTGATCACAAACTCATTGCACGGACATTAAAAGATGAATCCAATTACATTTTCCAAGATGAGTGGCAGTGGAAATGATTTCATCATTATCGACAATCGAGACCGGGTGGTCGACGAAATTGAATTGCCGGGCTTCATCCGTTCGGTCTGTCGCCGGAAAATGTCGGTGGGAGCCGATGGATTGATTTTGATCGAGCCCTCCGACAAAGCCGATTTCAGCTGGCGTTTTTACAACTCGGACGGCAGTCGCGCCGAAATGTGCGGCAACGGCGCGCGCTGTGCGGCGAGGTTTGCATATATCAATGGAATCGCCGCTGAAAACTTGACTTTTGAGACCGACGCCGGGATTGTCTACGGAAAGATCAACTCCGGCCGGGCTAAGGTCAAAATGCCCGACCCGACCAACCTGCGTCTGGAGTACGCCATCGAACTGAAAAAGGGCCCGTTGACCGTGAGCAGCATCAATACCGGTGTTCCGCACGTGGTCATCGTCAAAGACGATCTTGAAGACATCGACGTTTTCGGGTTGGGCCGGGAAATACGCAACCATGAAGCGTTTGCACCGGCGGGCACAAATGTCAATTTTATCAGCCGCCAAAGCCAGGGGCAGCTCGCCATCCGGACTTACGAACGCGGCGTTGAGGACGAAACCCTCGCCTGTGGAACGGGATCGATCGCCAGTGCGCTGATTACCGCATGCCATTTGAACTGGCCGTCACCCATCAACTTGATGACCCGCAGCGGTGAGTCATTGGCCATCCATTTCAAGCAAAACCAAGGTACCTTCAACGATATTTACCTGGAAGGAGATGCCCGCCTCATCTATACGGCCCAGCTCGGGGAGGAGGCTTGGAAACGCTGAACGTTGAACCTGTGAACCTCTTTCATACAGCTTATGTCTCTGTCGGATCGAATCTGGGAAATAAGATCGAAAACTGCCGCAATGGCATCGCAGCGTTGACCCGATCCGGCCAAACAAGGATAGTCGATCAGTCGCCGATCTACCGGACCGAGCCGGTTGATTACCTGGATCAGGACTGGTTTGTAAATTATGTGGTCAAAATCGAAACCGAATCCGATCCGCTGGCCTTGCTGGATACACTCAAATCCATTGAGCGCGCGGCCGGCCGCGTTAAAAACACGATCCGTTTCGGCCCGAGGATTCTCGACCTTGACATCATTTTGTATGATGAGCTCGTGCTGGATGATCCCAGACTGATCATTCCGCATCCGCGCATGCACAAAAGACGCTTTGTGCTGAAGCCCATTTGTGATATAGATCCCGAGATGAATCATCCCGTTCTTAACCAGAGTATGCGGTCCTTATTGAATAATCTGGATGAAAAGGAACAAAGGATTTCGGAGTATCGATGATCAGAATTATCATTTGGTTTGTCGTCGGCTATGTGTTCTATCGGGCGCTTAAATCATGGATGTTTCCAACCCCGCCTTCTGATAGGCCGATTGCGGGCCGCACCGGCAGGGAGATTGATGATGTCATGATTAAAGATCCCTTCTGTGAGGCCTATTTTCCCAAAAGAAATGCCGTGAATTTGAATTTTGGCGGAGAAGAGCTGCATTTTTGCAGCGTCGCGTGCAAAGATAAATTTATTGCCGCGCAATCGAAAAAAAAACCATAAAAATATTCTCTTTTTAAAACTCGAAACGTATAAATTAAATTTTAGTCGGTTAGAGTAAAGCGGCAAACGGTCATTTTTACAACGGGCGCCGGATCAGCGCCGACGTTGGCTTCGTGAGGAATTGTGGAAAAAATCTTAAGTCATCCCAACACCCTGACGCTGTTTAGAGTCATTGCGGTTCCGATCATTGTGATTCTGATGCTGTTTCCCAATCGGGTTTGTACATTTATGGCAGCCATCCTCTTCAGCGCCGCCGCGATCACCGACTACCTGGACGGCTATATTGCGCGGACCCGCGGATTGGTGTCCAATCTTGGTAAAGTAATGGACCCGGTTGCGGACAAACTCCTGGTGTCATCGGCATTTATCATGTTGGCATCACTGGGGTGGGCGCCGGCGTGGATGGTCTGTATCATTATTGGCCGTGAGATCGCGGTGACCGGCCTGCGCAACATCATTGCCGAAAAAGGGGAGGATGTATCGGCCTCCAATCTTGGCAAATACAAAACCGGCTTTCAAATCGCGGCTGCCATTCCGCTATTGATTCATTACCCGTTTTGGGGGTTGAACCCCCAGCCGGTCGGCAACTTCTTTTTGTGGGGAGCACTTATTTTTACCGTCTGGTCCGGCGCGGATTATTTTTTTAAGTTCAGAAAACTTCTTAAAACTTAAGGTTCGGAGATTCATTATTCCGCGCTGCGGGTATCCTATCATCTGCAGGCATTCACATTATTTGCTGCAAGCTTTTGTTTTTGGTTGACAACATATTAATAAACAGCTAAGTAGCAAACTTTAGCTGAGCGGGAAT
>CAYTBC010000011.1:16382-48540 GCA_964435765.1 uncultured Desulfosarcina sp. | reverse complement strand
TTGGTCCCCTCCTTGAGAACCCCAAGATATTTCTCCTCGGCGCGGCCGGGCAGTTCGGTATTTTTCTAACCATCGGACTTGCGCTGTTTTTCGGCTTTCCAAAACTGGATGCCGTTGCCATCGGCATTATCGGCGCCTGCGATGGTCCGACGGCGATATATGTGACTTCCAAGTATGCCCCCCATCTGCTGGGGGCTGTTTCGGTCGCCGCCTATTCGTATATGAGCCTGGTGCCGGTCATACAGCCGCCGATAATGAGGCTGTTGACATCGCCGAAGGAACGAACCATCAAAATGCAGCCTACGAATAAACCGGCTTCCAAAACCGTCAAGATTGTTTTTCCGATTACTGTGACAATCATTGGAGGACTTATTGCTCCCCAAGGCCTGCCGCTATTGGCAACGATTATGCTCGGCAATCTGATGAAAGAATGCGGGGTCGTCAGCCGGCTCACCCATGCCTCCGAAAATGAAATTGCCAATGTCGTAACTTTGTTCCTTGGGATTTCCATTGGTGCGACCATGGACGGCAAGCTCTTTTTAAATGCCCAGACACTTCTCATTCTGGCATTTGGGTTCATTGCGATTTGTCTGGATACAGTCTGCGGCATTTTGTTTGGAAAACTCATGAACTGGTTGACGGGCGGCAAGGTCAATCCCTTGATCGGAGCTGCCGGGATTTCCGCTTATCCCATGGCTGCGCGCGTGGTCCAGAAAGAAGGCCAGAAATACAACCGAAGCAATTATCTCCTCATGCATGCTGTCGGGGCAAACACCGGCGGCCAGGTGGGTTCGGTGATGGCTGCCGCAATCATGCTATCCGTATTATATGGAATGGGCATCATTTAAATCCGAACCTCAGATTATACATATCAAGTCTCAGATCTGATCTATCAACGGCCACAAAAGTCCGCATAAATACACCCGGTGCCCAACATCACATCATCCTAAGAATAGAGCGCAAAGCGATCGTCAAGGTCGCTCGGCTATAACTTACCATATCTTCCTATGGCAATTGACGGGCTGCCAGATCTCTGATAAATTAAATCCAATACAAGTTACAATTAAATCCACGATAAAGCCAAACCTGTCGAGAGGCAGGGACGGAAAGCCAACGGGCCTTAAAAAAGAAGGTGGCCGAGGTTGCCAGGGATTAAGCAGAATAAGCCGGGTAACCTAAATTGAGTTGCCCGGTTTTTTTTATTGGTATGAGCGCTGTAATTAACTGGGAGAGGGGTCGGAGAGATGTTAATGTTTCAAATGCCTCTGTACGAGACCAGAGATTATGAAAAGGACGAATGGAAGGAGATTTCCGAACTTAAACTTATGGATGAACTATACAAGACCTATAACAGGGTAACCCCGGCAATCAAAGAAATGATAATGGGCAAGGAGGTAAAAACACCAAATGGAATTTACAGGTTAAAACTAAAAGGTGGTGAATATGCTGGAGAAAAATCCGGATTGTCCGCAGTCTGATCGGTTTTGGTTTTACCAGGATAAACCACGATGGGGGTATTTGGCTCTGTGGGAAATTTAAACTGATGATATGAGAGCTTTAAGGTGTGCAACAGTTTGTCCACCAGACCATTCTGTCCTGTTCTCCCATCTACTGCGGTCTTCATTGCCAGAATCTAAAATCTTTCAAACTCGGCAATCTCAATTTTTGGCCGCTGGTTTCTTGATTGACGTTTCCTCCTAAGCTTCGGTTCTGCCGGTTATTTGACCTAAATTGACAAATGCATCGAAATAAGCGCCCTGCTCGACAGAAATGCCTTTGCTTTTGATATTTCCTGAAAAATTAGCTTCATTGGTAATCTCGACTTTTCCGGTTGCAATAATATCCCCCTTCATATGCCCCCGGATTCTTACATTTTGGGCTCGGACTTCACCCTGTATTCTTCCTCCGGGGCCTAAAAAGAGGTTATAACCTCTGATATCGACATTGCCTTTTATGGTACCGTTTATGATTAGGTGCTCCTTGGCCATAATATTGCCGTTGATTGTGGTGGAACTGTTAATTGTCGTTTTATCTTCTTTTACGATGCCATCAATTTCCATAGATCGCTCCCCCCTATCGCTTGCAAAGTTGATATCATCGCAGGGTTACCCGGAATAATACAAAAAGTTTACCATGGTGTCAAAAAGATTATCATGGGTGCCGGGTAAACCCAGTTTTCCGGGGCTTGAAACAAGGAACGTCCTATTGTTCTGCTGTCAAGATAAAAAATAAACGATTTATATTTCAAATCATCCATGGTTACATTGGGGCCGGCAATTTCAAGGTGGTTTGATTAGGCAGAATTGGAGAAGTAGTAAAGATTTAAAGTTTTGGACAGATGCTGCAATTCATCGGATAGGCTTTCAAGAAATAAGGGGTCACCCGTCTCCTATTAACACCCTGTCGTCAAGATTGAAACTGAGGGCCTGATCCGGATCATTAATTTTATGTCAAGTTATTTTGTGGAGGCCATTTCGCGATACCGGAATGAAGATATTGAAGAACTGGAACTATATCGATAGACTGCAAAGCGAGAGATAAATTTCAATTTCAAGCCCGCCGCCGCCCGTTTAAATTACGGCCGCTTGCCGGCGAAAGTTTTCAAACCATTTTGACTTGAAAAACATGTTCACCTCAGGTTCCGTCAGCTTTATATACAAGTCAAGCCGGGGGCCTATAAAATCAAGCAATAAATCATCAACGACTTTATCGAATTTGAATTTCATTTTCCCCAAAGCATTCGTTGAGGTGATAAGATTTCTGAGTTCTTTGTCTTCCCGTAATTTTATTTGTAATCGATCAATATCTGCCATGTCGTCGACGGATAGGTCGACTCCTGCGGTCGTGTTAAACAATCTGATTATTCTTGATTTCTTCATATTTAATCTTCTAGGCTGCGGTGTCAAAGCTATAGTGGTTGAAGAACCATTCGGTCGGCATGTGTTTGGAGATATCCACAGCGTCGACTTCAAAACATGCCAGTGCCAGCTGATACGTATGCTCGTCCAATTCAAAACCCTGCCATCCAAGATAGTCCAATCTTTTATTTATCAAAAAAAGGTTTGTATCCGGATAATCCTTTAGTGAATTGGCCAATAACCTGAGAAAACCGGGAATTAAACACTCTTCGATGCCCTTATCCTTTAACCGGCGAATAAACAGGTCCTTAATGCCTTTCAAACTACTCGCCATCGCTCCCCCCTCGCCTTTCCGACTTGACCCGTTTGTTTGAATTTTGTTTTTGCTATATACCTTAAGCAAAAAACGTGCAAACTTTGCGAATTCAATTTTATTATGCTATTTCAGAGGATTAAACCATATGATCCAAAGCGGAATCTTTGTTTGTGAACTGTTTTCCACAAAAACTATGAAAAATTTTTCCTAAATTAAGAAGGAGGATATGGAAATTATTTTTTTGCGGTGTAGAGTGGACGCCTTCAGACAAGTCTATTTAGATCGAGGTGAATTGGCCGTGTGAGTGAAAAAGCGATTTGGGCCTAAACACATTCACGCAGCAGACATTTCGAGTTGTTCGCCGCCTTTCAATTTTAGCCGATAAACAGCCTCCGGTGTTTGAATTTCTTTACCCCGGATCATTTCTTTGATGAGCGGGGTAACCCTGTAATAAACTTTATATAATCCATTCATAAGTTCAACATCAGAGATTTCTTCCCAATCTTCTTTATCGTGATATCTGACTTCATACAGGGGCATTGGGTACATCCGGCAGCTCCGAATTCCTTAAAATAAATTATATGATCTAAAAAACTCTTTTTATTTGAATACCCTACAAGCGTTTGTATTTAAAAAAAGTTCGCTCCCTAACTAAACGAAATCTGTTAACCTGCATTTGTCGATAGTCCCGGAATGGTGTCCGCCTCATAGATTAGGTAGCTCAGATAATCAAATTCCTCATCGGTGAGCGAATTCAAATCAACGAATTGAAGCTCGATCAAATTCGGCATGCGAAGATAACGATATTCAAAGCGCCCGCTGTGGCCGAATCGATTGGCCAAATTCACACTTCCATCCTTTTCAACTTTCCATACTCGTGTGCTGTGGGTTGCTTTGATTCGATCTAAATCCAACAGGGTGTTGTGAAAGCTGATGCCATCAAGGATGTAAGGCAGTTCAAGTTTGTCGAAAATGCTTTTCAAAAACTGCATTTCCTTTTTGGTGGACTTTACGCAATTATCGCCAATTCTTATGGTTGCGGAATTTGCCAATTTTATATCACCCTGGTCGCCTGCATTATAGCGCCTTCGGAGATGATTGCTGCAGTTATCGTGCCAATGGCATAGCATTTGAAAACCTTACATAATATAAACAGGTTAACCCAAGAGGCGGCTTCTATTTCAAAGTATATTGTGAAAAAGTTTTCTGCGAATTATGAATTTCAGTACCTAACGCTGGCAGCCACATCTTTAAAGTTTTCTTCAAATCGGCCGATAATTTTTTGGAGGATGGTGAGCGCACGCAGGCACGATTGGGTGGTTGATTTAACGATATTTTTTTATGATGCGATAAGAGGAATTCGGATCTATATCAATGATAATACCCTGTGAATCATGTCAGTCCACCTTCGAATTAGACAGCGGTCTCATGAAGGCCACCGGGTTGCTGGTCAGGTGTTCAAAATGCAGGTCCGTTTTCAAAGTCTATCCGCCGGATGCCGCTGATCGAAGAGTGCATCCCCGGACAAAGACACGAAATCTGATTTCCCATATTTCTATTGATCAAAGAGGCCGGCTGCTCTCCCGGGGCTTAAGCAAGACATTAGACATCAGCAGGGGAGGCATGTTGCTCGAAACACCCCATCCAGTCGAACCCGGACGGCTTTCTTTGATGGCGGTGGATTCCGCAAACAATTTGATCGAGATTAAAGGCGAATTGGTCTACTGCAAAAGATCGGCTGCTGGAATGTATCATTCCGGAGTTAAATTTATTGGATCCGAAATGGAAGTGGCAAATTTTGTTATTCGATTGATTAAAGAATACAATCATCGAAAAAACAGCCTGTATTTTGATCTAGCTGAATAGTCGAACTGACCTTTTGGGCCGTACGTTTTCCGTCAAAACCGATCAAACGACGTTTTAGTCACAAAATTGCACCCCGCACAATTCCGCATTTCTCCAGACAATTACGGCTCGGCGGCTTTTATCCTTAAATTTGGAAGGCGGCAAGGATACGGTAATGATTTCGCCTTTGCGGAAAAACCTCTTTGTTTTCAGACAAAGGCCGGAACGACTCCAGTTATAAAGCCTGGCTTCATTAAGACTTTTTTTGTAAACAAATAAAACCTGTCCGGAATTGGGATATCGCGGTTCTTTTCTTTTGTTAAAAAATACCTTTTGGGAAAAGAGGGTCATTTGTTTTACTTTCAGTTTCGGAGTCGGAGTATCCACGCAGTTTGGTTCGAATTAAAGCGCACGCTATTTTGATCGGCATTTCCCATGGTATTTTAAAATGGTCTTCAGTTTAAGATTGGCAGGTCTTCAGCTGATTCTCTTATCAGGTCCCCATTAACGCCGGTCCAATTTTTTGAGTATCCAAGCATCAACGCATGGTCACAGATGCCGTTAATCACCCGGGGAATGCCGGCGGAAAACCTGTATACTTCAGACATCGCGTCCGGGCGGAATAAATTTTCGTCGGCACCCGCGATTTTAAGATGATGTTTGATGTATGCTGCGGTTTCATTTTCGGCTAACGCGCGCAGATGGCATTGATAGGAGGCCTTTTGTTTAATCTCATCCATATTGCTTCCCGTGGTTAGCCCCTCTGATTTGTCATGTCCGGCTAAAATTATATTCAGCACCTGTTTCTTGTCAGTTTCAGTTTTTAAAAAAAGTAAAATGTCTTTCAGCAAATTCCCCGTTATTCGATGCGCCTCGTCGATAATAATGAGCATCCTTTTGGGGGGAGAACTGCGCGTATTTAGCTGCGAGAAAATGTTTTTATCTCCCAATTTTCTGTCCAAACCAAAAGCATCTGACAGTGAGTTGAAAAAATCCACAGGTTGCAGATCCGGATCATCGATTTTGGCGATCAGGCAATAGGCATTTTCAAGGCGGGCGAAGTAGTTTATCAGTGCGGTTTTGCCGGTGCCGATATCACCGGTCAGCAGGGTGAGGCTTCTGTTTTTTTGAATCCCGCATTTTAGGACCGCCAGCGCTTTGGCCAGACTTTCACCGAGCCAGAGAAATTTTGGATTGGCCGTATCCGGAAACGGCTTCTCCGTCATGCCGTAATACGTAAGATACAACATGCTCATCCGATAAACAGTTCTTTTAGAGCTTTGCGTTTTCTAAACAGTTCGACCCCGATGCCTTCTTTGCTGCTGCGCACGATCTGGCCTTTGTATTTACAGCTCCGAACTTCTTTAAACGGCAAGGCGATGGTGAGTGTTTCTTCCAAGGGAAGCGGTTCAGGTATTTTTATAAAAAGACCGTAGCGGCTGAAATTAACCAGTACACCTTCGAAAAACCGGTCTTTGGTTGCAAAGAAAATGTGACCCGAATATGAAGTGCGCGGATACATTCTTCGTTCAGACAACCTTAAATCGTGAGCTGCTTTTGTCGGCATCCCGAGCTTACTCCTGATGCGTGAATCCATGCGACCCAGTGGCCGGTCACGCCTAAAATATCAAATCTATCCCTGAATGTGTCTGCTCCATGAAATGGAGGTTTAAAGCAAAAAAAATGCCAAGGGGGAATTCTACGATCTTTATCAATGAATTTCAAATAGTTGGTTCTCATACGCATTAAAAAAAACTGGTGATATTGGTAAGCTTCTTAACCAATAATGGGAAATTGTTTTCACAAATTTAGAGTTCAAAGGCTTAAAATCGTTCTCCCGGGATCGGCGATTCAAACCAATAGACAGACATAAAACTGCGGTCGACCGGTTCATAAATGTTGGTTTTTTAGTTTTCGGGATCCTTCTGAATAAAACCGTCCTGCCGGATTCAAACTTTTGCGTACTAACATTGTGTAGTCGAGTAAATATAATTTATCCCATTCATTTCTTATCTTCTTCAATCGGACAACTGCTCGCAAGCTTTCCCGATTTAAATCCCGCTAAATATTCAGCCGGGTGTCACATCGTTTGGATTTCTGCTCCAGCGAGATGCTGAACATACTGATTTTTAATTACATAATTAAATAGGCCCAAGCATGCAGCTCAGAAAAACAAAACCGTTGAGGATCCCGGGTATGACTGAAACCCAAAAGGCCCGGTTACAAAAACATCTTCGGTCAATAAACTTGCATAGATTTTGCAGAGGGTTTATTGATTTAATCAACCCATTGGCTCCGCGCTGGGTGATGAGATTGGGGGAACGCGGAAGTCATTAACGTCATTTTATTCAACCCCTCAAGGTAACCAAGCTCTATGCTGGAAAATTCAATCGCCGGGGCGCGCCGTATTTTAAAGGAAGCTCAGCGAACCTTTTCCGTTGAGTCGGCGGCGGCCATTGAACAGGTATACAATGACGTCGTGAATCTTGATGATTTCATCGATAAAGAAATCAATGCCATAGAAGCTGCTTTTGGTTTTGATGTCCTCGGCAAAAAAAGGGCCAGGCGTGAATTATTTGAACGCGCCGGTAGAAAATTTGAAGCAATAAAAGCAAAACGAAATTACTCCCATATAGACGAGGAACTTGAAGCCAAATTGCTTCGCGAGCCGTTAAGAGAAGAGGATTCTTTGATTCAATTTTTAAAGGAGAGAGAAATTCGCGACCGACTTGTTGGTAAGACTCAGGCGCAGATTTTATCCATTTTTGGCGAATCATTGTTCGATGGCAGCAACCCGTTGGTGTCCGGTGCTATTTTGAAGTCGCCGCTCGGATTTGAGATGGTTTCAGAAGATATCCTTAAGAAGATGCGCCGGTCTCGAGCGGCAAAAATTAATCCGGAGATCGCCGAAGAGCTCCGGACCGTGCACCAATTGAACTCTACGGTTGAGAAAATGCTCACACTGGTGAGGCAGGAACTTGACAGGCTTAGGAGTAAAGAACTTCCAGCTTCCTTGAAGCAAACCAAATCATCCAAGGATGCACCGTTTCGATTTTAACCGTTCAGTTGATTTAAAACCAAATATTTGGCGAATGCAGAAAAACCATCAGACAAATGGCATTAAATTTGATCCGGCAGGTTTTTTTGCCTGGTATTTTACCGGCTCTTTGCTTTTTGAGCAGCAGGGTAATGCGGGGTAGATTTTGGATTCAAACCAAGAGCGCAGGAGACATAAACGTTTCGAATATATTGCCGTAATCTCGCATGATGCCACCTCAAATGACATTATCCATCCCGGAAGAATCTTTAATTTCAGCCGGGGAGGGTTGTATTTTGAGTCGGATCAAACCCTGTATCCCGGCGAGGAGGTGTTTATCGGCACAATCAACCAAGCCGATTCATCCGATACCCATCTTCTTTTTGAGGTTAAAATTGTATGGCAAAAGGAATTGCGCGGCGGACCGCTTCGCTACGGACATGGGGGCAGGTTTTTAAATTCATATGACTCCTTTTTAAAAGGCCGTGTTAGCGCCAAATCACGGAAGCAGCCTGCGGCGAAGATCGAGTTTAATGATCAGAAAGACTCCAGAAAGCATCCTCGCAGACCTTATAATAAGCCGCTGCTGCTTTTATATAAAAACAAAGAATACGAAGGATTGGTTGCCAACATCAGCCGGGGCGGCGCCTTCGTGAAAACGACTATAAAATTAAATCTGGGAGAAATCATCAAACTTGCGATTCCCGCTAGGGACAGCGGCAAGGATCTAACAATATTGGGCTGGGTCGTGCGGATCTGCCCGGGAGGAGTCAGCTTGAGTTTTGAAAGAAGATCCGGCCGGGAGCGCAGAAGCGATCTGGATCGCAGAACCGGTTTAGAACGCAGAGGCAGAAAAAAAAGAAAAAGAGGATTTTGAATTTTGTATTCAAAAGGAGGGATGCGTCATCGATAATTTATTTCTGATAATTGCAGGGTTGGCTGCCGGATCATGCCTTTTGGGGGCCGGTGTTTACGTGCTGTTCGTTTCAAGTGAGATCAAGCCTCACCGCCGATTCAAAAACCCGGAGATAATTTCGGCCGCAGAAGATTCAGACCCAACGGGATAGCCTTTTGTGAGGAAACCTGAAATTTTAGATTGAATTGTGACGGCCTGATTGTAGGCTTGGGACACGTTTCGATTGTAAGGCTGGATTTTTGAATGCAAAGATCAACGCGGGATTCATTTGCAGTTGACAGGCGATTGGGAAAGGACCGTCGAGATCGCCGCATGTTTTATAAGGGTGGGATGAGAGAAAACATCCGCCGGCGGGAGGATCGCAATAAGATTTTTTTTGCAGACAGATACAGTCAATCCCTTTTCGCGGCGATTGTCTTAATCTTGTTCTTAAGCGTCGTTGATGCAATGTTGACCCTGTTTTTGATGGGTCGCGGCGCGACTGAAATTAATCCCGTCATGGCTTATTATCTGAATATCGGACCTTACGCTTTTCTAACGGTCAAATACCTGTTGACGAGTCTATCGGTAATCATTTTGTTGATATGCCAGAATATTTTTTTGCGGACCATCAAAATTTACACCCGATCAATTTTTTATTTTATTATTGCCACGTTTGCTTCGGTGGTTATATGGGAATTCTTTTTAATTTTTGATGTCGTCACGTGAAGATTTCCCGTAAACGGAAAACAAGATCTTATCCCTCTATCTGTTTTTTCAATTTGCGGCATGGTATTCGAATTACACGGATGGCTGTCCGGAGCCTGCAGTTGCCTGCTTTTTCTTGAGCTCTTTTTTATGTTTATTTATTTTGCCTACCAAATTGTGAAGCTTCTCCCTGAATCCCCAGGCGTCAAAAAACAAATCAAACACGTCTTTAAGTTTGTTATCAACAATATTTAAAAAAGCATCGGGTTCTGAGTTGCTCAGTGTCAAGGCCGGTAAAATTGAATTGGCAACCTTTTTTCTTATCTTCATTTTTTCAACTTTGCTGAGCCGGTTCAACGTCGCAAGCTCCCTTTCGAAGAGCTTTAAGATCGCCTCAATTTCCTGGTGTTGGTATCGCATCATAATATCACCTCCGACGCAGCATCTTATTTGTGCAAATGCCATGCGCACACGACACCGATACCGGCTTTAACCAGAGCATCGGCGGTGCGGTTTAAGGCGTCGTGTTTGTCTAGGTAGTTCAGCTGCATGGCCTTCATTAAACCCCGGGAAACGATCTCTTCTTTGGGCATGAAATAATCAAGAATATCGCTGGGGTGCTCGCGGGCGGCATCAATTTCAGGGTCGCCGCCTTCATGTTTGGCGGCAATGTTGGCGACTTCCCGGGCGACCTCGATCAATTCGTCGCGCCGATTATAAGGCTGGCGGACAATTGACTTCTGGGTTTCAGTGATATGGTGTTCGAAGCGCACAACCTGTTCCAGGCCGAGTGATTTACGAATTTGAGCGGCGCTGCGCAGCGTCCAGTTGTCGGCCGAGTTGGACAGATTAAAGCCGATCAAAGAGGTGGAGCCGTCGTCGCGGGCAAACAGGCGAGCGGCCAACAGGGTCCACAGAATTGCCAGGGGGTTGTCGTTGCCCATGAAAACCGAAATCTTAAACTCATTGTCCACGCCCAATTTGTGAAGCAAATAAGCGGCCAGGATGGTGCCGGCATTGATGTTCAACACCTGGCGCACACCGTAGGTGGTGTAGTAATTGAGGTATTCATCCACCCATTTGTAGGGATAATCGTTGGGCTGGCCGATGCCGCCGAAATAGCCGGTAATGGTTTCCGGTCCCCCGAGATGAACGTTGGACCCATCGGTGCCCTTGGTGTCCAGGGTTTCGACGTAAGTGGCGCCGACAATCTGCATGGCGGCCGCAGTGGCCAGGATGTCACCATTGTCTGCGGTTTGCTCTTTCATGTTGCGCACCCGAATGTAGCGCCCGGGCATTAACTCTTTATTATCAATGGCTTGGCGGGCCTCGGCGATCAGCCACGGGAAAAATTGCAAAGCGCTGATCTCCAGTGTCACGGCATTGTCCCGGTTGATTTTGGTACCGGCCTGCGGATCTCCTAATACCCGAGCGTAATACTGGGCCATGGAAACAAAAGCGCCCTTATCGCGCTGCTCAATCAGCCAGTCAATATCGGCCACATAAGCTGAATTTTCATCTTTTAAGCGTGATATCAGGTGCTCAAATTTGCGCGCCGCGGCCGCCTTGCGATTAATTTCCTGCGGCCCGCCGTACTTTTCAACGATCTCAAGAATCCGGCCGACGGTTTCGTTATCAGGATCGGTCAACAAGTTATTGACTTCCTTGAGCCGGTCCGCGGATATCTCCAACTGCTGTCTTAGAGTGACCATGGTCGCTGCTCCTTATTTTTTTGCAGTAATGATAATTGAAATTATTATGCAAATTGTATGCGCCTGTCAATTGCTATTCAATTTATTTAAGCCTTGTGTGCAATCTTTTGCAGGCTAGATCATTGCTTATTTGCGCGCGGTTGAAAGCAGCGACTGCCGCAATGCATACTCAGAGCGTGGTCGGCGGACAGTTAAGACGGAACCGGTCCGAGTTTACCTTTTTTGCCCAACTCTGATCACCGAATACATCCTTGACATGCGAACCTTAAAAATCTACAATTTCGACCCGATAACGACACTAGGAACATACCGGGAAAATGCACTGCCTTGGGTATCGAATGATCACCCAGGGTCGTTTTTATTTTGGACAAAGAAACTAATCTGCTAAAAGATTTCCTATGACACAGACAAAGAAAACCACCAAACAGCTGCTGGCAGATGCCTTGCAAAAGCGGAAACGGACGCCCTTATACAGCTCCCGGGCCCTGGCCGGGATCAAACAAGCTTTTGATAAATGGCAGCAGGAAAGCGTGCAACCCGCCGATCAGGAAAACTGGCAAAGCATTCCTTGGATGGTGCTGGGTTCCCAAACTCCGCGGGATCTGCTGTACACGCCTTTAAGCAATCCGGATTTCGACTACCCGACTGATCTGGGCAACTCCGGCGAACCGCCTTTTACCCGCGGTATTCACGCCAACATGTACCGGGGCCGGGCTTTTACCCGGCGTCAGCTGGCCGGCTACGGCGGACCCGAGGATACCAACGAGCGCATCAAATTTCTCCTGGATCACGGCGCCACCGGCATTTCGATTATTTTCGACCTGCCCACGATTCAAATGTATGACTCCGATGATCCGGTCTCCACCGGCCAGGTGGGCATGTCGGGGGTGGCCATTGACTCGGTCGAGGACATGGATCTTTTGTTCAAAGACATTGCCTTGGATGAAGTCACGGTGTCGCTGGTCTCCCATTATCCTTCCAACTCGGCCATTTTGTTTCCCATGTACCTGGCGCTCGCCAGGCGGCGCGGAATTCCGTGGGATCGGCTGAAGGGCAGCATCCAAAACGATATTACGCTGGAGGAAGTTGTGCGCAGCGGACCGGAGTATATCCCGCCGGAGGACTGTTTTCGCATTCAATGCGACAATGTCGAATTTATCCGTCAAAATTTGCCGCGCTGGAACTTTATGACCGTCAACGGCTACAATTTGCGAGAATTTGGTACCTCTGCTGTCACCGAAATGGCCGTGGCCCTGGCCAATGCCGTCGAAACTCTGGAGGCGCTTAAGGGCAGGGGGCGCGACCCCGGGTGGCTGGGGCCCCGCATGGCCTTTTTTTGGTCTATCGGAAACGATTTTTTTGAAGAGGCAGCCCGCATACGGGCCGTGCGCCGTCTCTGGCACCGCATTATGAAGTACCGGTTTGGCGCCCGGGATCCCCGGGCGACCTGGATGCGCTGCCATGTGCAGACCTCGGGTGTTTCCTTGACCCGCCAGGAACCCATGAATAACGTTGTGCGCGCGGCCTACCACGCCCTGGCGGCTGTGATGGGCGGCGTGCAGTCGCTGCATGTGGATTCTTATGACGAAGCATATTCGGTGCCGACCGAGGAGGCCGCCCTGCTGTCGCTGCGCACCCAGCAGATTTTGCAGGAAGAAACCGGCGTCACAATGGTGGCGGACCCGCTGGGTGGATCATTTTACGTGGAAGCGCTCACCGACGAGATGGAGCGGCGCATCCTCGATCAGCTGGACGAAATCGAGACCATGGGGGGGTATGTGGCTGCCATTAAATCCGGCTGGATCCACCGGAAAATTTCTGATTATTTCCGCCGGGAACGCGAACTCATAGAAAGCGGCCGCACCAAGGTGGTGGGTGAAAACACTTACTTTTCCCAAGGCAAACCCCCATCAATCAATGTTTTCCGCTATCCGGAAGGAGTTGCCGAACGGCAAAACCAGCGGCTGAATCGCCTCAAACACTCCCGCGACAATTCCAAAGTCGCTGAATCGCTGGATCGTCTGCACCAAGCCTGCCGCAAGGGAGACAATATTCTGGGCCCGGCAGTGATCTGTGCCGATGCGGGCTGCAGTGAAGGAGAGATGTTTGCTGTTTTCAAAAGGGCCTTCGGGCTCTGGAAACCGCCGGCTCTCTGGTAAGTTTTTAAGCCGGAAGAGCTGGTTTAAAAACTGTTTCGCGGCTGGAAGCCGCGCCCACAGCAGATCAATGAAAGGTTGAACAATTTGGGCTCTAAAATTCAGTCTGAAAACGGGGTGAAATATGAACCGCAGGATTAAAGTGCTTCTGGCCAAGCTGGGCCTGGACGTCCATAACCGGGGCGTGATTACCGTGGCCATGGAATTGCGCGACAAGGGCATGGAAGTGATCTATCTGGGCAATTGCCTGCCCGAGGAGATCCTTACCACCGCCGTCCAGGAACAGGTGGATGTGATCGGGGTCAGCTCGCTGGGGGGGGCACACCTGAGCCTGGGAAGCATGCTGCTGGAAAAAGCGAACGAAAAGGGTTTCAAGGATGAATTTGTATTTTTGATCGGCGGTGTTTTTTCGCCCGAAGACGCCGAAGAACTTGTCAGGATAGGTTTTGACGGCGTATTTCCGCCCGGCGCAACCCAGGATGCTATCGTTTCCGGTTTGCACAAGGCTCTGGCAGAGAAACAGGGGAGAACTGAATTGAATATTGAAAAGTGAATAGTGAAGATTGCAGAATGTATGCTTAAGGATTTAGTTCAATTTAATAGATTTTTTTGCTTTAATCATGAAGAAGGTGAAAATAAAACTGATAGAATTCCACAAATATTCAATTTACAATCTTCAATTTTCAATTCCAGCTTATCCGGATTAGGAGGTTAAGTATGAAGATATGGCCGCCGATCTATGACGCCGCCTATCACCCGGATCCCGGGCAGGACTATTGGTTTCCTGAAATCGAGACCATGGATCCGCAGGAAAGGGAGCAAACCATCATTTTGCCCAAACTTCAGCAGCAGCTTAAATATGCCTATGCGCATTCGGATCTGTACCGCCATAAATGGGATGCAGCCGGCGTGAACCCTGCCGATATTCGCTATCTGGATGACTTTGAGGCCATACCGATTTTGACGAAAGCGGAGCTGCGCGCCGATCAGGCCGAACATCCGCCGTTCGGCAGCAACTTGTGCGTTTCGCACCGGGAGCTGGCGCGGGTGCACGGCACTTCGGGAACCACCGGCAGACCCACCGCCTTTGGCATCAGCAAGGGCGACATTCAGCGCATCGCTGAAACCCATGCCCGGGTCATGTGGGGCATGGGCATTCGCCAGGATGATATTGTGTTCATCGGGTCGTTTTTCAGCCTTTACTGGGGCAGCTGGGGAGCCCTGCTGGGCACCGAGCGTTTGGGGGCAACCGCCTTTCCATTTGGGGCCGGGGTTCCCGGCCAGACCGACCGGGCGATTGAATGGATGGCCATGGTGAAACCCACCGTGTTTTACGGCACACCTTCATACAGTCTCTATATTGCCGAGAAAGCCAAAGAGAAAGGAATTGATCCGGCCCGAGACTTCAATTTCCGGGTCCTCTTTTTCTCCGGTGAACCGGGCGCCGGCGTGCCCTCGACTAGAAAGCGCATTGAAGAGACCTACGGCGCAATCTGCCTGGATTCAGGCTCCACGGGCGAAATGTCGCCATGGATGACCGACGGCGAATGTGCTCACCGCCAGGGCATGCACCTGTGGCAGGATGTGGTGTATGCCGAATTGGTAGACCCGGACACAAAAAAGCGTGTGCCTTACGGAGAAGAGGGGGTTACGGTTTACACCCACCTGGAACGCAATTCGCAGCCCATGATCCGCTTCTGGGCGGGTGATTTGAGCCGCTGGGTGGACGCGCCTTGTTCCTGCGGCCGCACATACCCTCGGTTTCCCCGGGGTATCTACGGCCGGGCCGATGATATGTTCATCGTGCGGGGTGAAAATGTCTATCCCAGCGCCATTGAAAATGAGATCCGGGCCATTGCGGGCTTTTCCGATGAGTTTCGCATCATTATCAGCCGGGAAAAGACCATGGATGAGTTGATTGTGCAGACCGAGCCGCTGCCGGATTTGTCTACCGGTCAGGTTTCAGCCGTTCAAAAAGAACTGGCGGCGCGATTGCGGGCCAAAGGGTTGCGCACCATCGTGCAGATGATGGCGCCCGGCTCGCTGGAGCGCACCGAATTCAAGGCCCGGCGCATCATCGATCAGCGCGACCTTTACGACCAAATTACCCATAAGGATTAACTTTTCCACACCGGACTGCAAACAGCCTTTATCGTCATTTTGCGGGATTAAAACTCAATGCTCTTGGGTGTGCGCGGAAAAGGAATGATGTCTCGAATATTGCTGACGCCGGTGACCAGCATCAGCAGCCGTTCAAATCCCAGACCAAAGCCGCTGTGGGGCACGCTGCCGAACACGCGGGATTCCAAATACCACCAGTATGGCGTCTTGTCCATTCCTGCAGCTTCCATGCGCGCTTCCAGAACATCCAAGCGTTCTTCGCGCTGGCTGCCGCCGATGATCTCGCCGATGTTGGGTACCAGAACATCCATGGCAGCTACCGTTTCATTGTCGTCATTTAAACGCATATAAAAGGGTTTGATGGTTTTGGGATAGTCATAAACAATGACCGGTTTTTTAAAATGCACCTCGGTCAGATAGCGCTCGTGTTCCGTCTGAAGGTCCTTGCCATAGCCGATTTCGTAGTCAAACCCGTGGCCGGATTTAGTTAAAATTTCCACTGCTTCGCGGTATGGCAGGCGCACATATTGTGAGGCGGCGGTGTTTTCCAAAGTGGCCATTAATTTTTTATCCACCCATTTGCCGAAAAGGTCCAGATCGTCGGCGCATTCCCGGATGGCATAGGATGTCAGGTATTTGATCAACTCCTCGCCCAGATCCATATTACCCTGCAGATCGCAGAAAGCCATCTCTGGTTCGATCATCCAGAACTCGGCTGCATGCCGGCGGGTGTTGGAATTTTCAGCCCTGAAGGTCGGACCGAATGTATAAACATCGCCCAAGGCCAGGCAAAACATCTCGGCTGAAAGCTGGCCGGAAACGGTCAAATTGGCTTCTTTGCCGAAGAAATCCTGCGTGTAGTCGGGCTTGCCGTCTTTTTGCGGCAGATTTGCCAGATCCAGGGCCGTCACTTTGAATAATTCTCCCGCCCCTTCACAGTCGGAACCGGTCAGAATCGGGGTGTGCACATATCGGAATCCTCGATCGCGGAAAAATTCGTGAATGGCATAGGACATTTCGGAACGTATGCGGAAGGCAGCGCCGTATTTATTGGTTCGGGGTCGCAGGTGGGCAATGGTTCTTAGAAACTCGTCGCTGTGTCGCTTTTTTTGCAACGGATAGGTATCCGGCGCCAGGCTGATAATCTCAACCTGTTCGGCGATGATCTCCCATTTTTGGCCGCCGCCTCTGGATTCTACCAGCCTGCCACCGACACTGACCGCCGAACCGGTGGATAATTTTAATATATCGTCAAAATTGGGCAGCGTCTCGTTGGCAACAACCTGAACATTTTTCAGGCATGAGCCATCGTTGATTTCAAGAAAGGAAAATGATTTTGAGTCCCGGCGGGTTCTAATCCAGCCTTTTACCAGCACAGCCTCCAGCGGTGCTTCGGACTTCAAAACCTTAAAAATTTTGGTTCGTTTCATTCAAAAATCCGTTGGGTTGTCTTAGGGCGCGACCTCCACCAACATGATGCCCACCGTTATTGCGATCATGACCCCGATCGCCATTGCCTTGGGGGCGATATCAGCAGAGCGTATCAACGTCGCAACCAGGGCGATTGCAGCTGTTGCCGCTATGAGTGCCGCCGGGGCCATTATCCACGGAATTTCCCTCGTCAACCAGGCCAAAGTTAGCATTTTCCATCCCCTTTCATCTCTTTTTCAAAGAGGCTTTATCAAATCACCCCCGATTGACCAAGTTCCAGACCCAGCGTTCCCCCTCCTCGCAGGGTCAAGCCTGTCGGCTGAACCCCCAGGCCTTAACTCGGACAATCCCAAGCATGCAAAATTGCCTCCGATCTTATAACTCTTAATGATTATTTTTGTCAAGTCAACATGTATACTATATATAGTATACATTAATTATTTTTCACACAGTATATAGCGATCAATCAATTTTTATTCGATGATGTTTTCCGAAAATAAGCTAAATTCCATTTTTGCTTATCTATTGTCATCCTTGTTTTTGAACTCGGACTGCCGTTTTTTCTCACGCGCTGCCAAAAAATTGTAAGTGTCATGGATGATTTGGCTTGCCGAATAAAGGTGTCGTCCGCACGCAGCGATTTGGGATGCAAGCCGACATGCAGCATTGCCAGGCAGGCCGACCCGATAAAAGTAAAAGAAAATTTCAGAATAGCGGGAAGATTTTGAATCCGTTGAGTTTGTCATAAATCAAGGCTTTTCAAACCGCAGTTTTGCGAGATCATTCTGATCAATGCCATGCTCTTTTTTCAACTGTTTCATGTCCAGCTGAAAAATCAGCCAGCCCAGTAGCCGGCACGCTTATACTTTTTTTCAAGCTCCTTAATCCGGGTTACATCCCTTCCCATTGAAAGCACCCCCTGGAAGTTGTGGTGGCCGTCATAGAGAACGGTCATGCTGGTTGCAATGGAGCGGATGCCTTCAAGAGCGAAACACTTGAGTTCTTTTTGCAGCCTTAAACTTGCCTTTTTAATGATTATAGTTCCTAACATTGATATGGGTGGCTATTTTCGCTAAATCATGAGATCCGCCACGATTTAAATGAAAACAAAAATCAGGGGGTTTGATATGAACAATTCATCAGGGGTGAATAAGGAATCTTTTTCCGAAAAGATGATCGGAATTTTAAACCAGGGGGCCCTCAACCTGGCGCTGGCCATCGGGTATCGCACCGGTCTTTTCGATGTTTTAGACGCGTTTGAAACCCCTCAAACTCTGGCAGGCATATCGGCCGAGGCGGGCCTCGACCCTCGCTACATCCAGGAATGGCTGGCGATTATGGTGAGCGGAGAAATTATAGAGCTTTCTCAAACCCCAGCAGGTGAAAATCAATATTATTTGCCCCGGCCCCGCGGGGATGTTCTGGCTCGGCGGGCCGGGATTTCCGATTTGGGGGTCTACACCCAGGAAATTCCGCTTCTAACCGTCTGTGCCATGGAAGCTGTGATTCAGGGATTTAGCACCGGTGAAGGTGTTTCCTATGAGCACTACCCTAAATTTCAGGATTTCATGTCACAGCTGGCCAACGCCAAGCACCGCCAGGTTCTGGTAGACAAGTTTTTGCCGAGTGTTGATGACGGCCGGCTGATTAAACGTTTGCAGGCCGGTATTCAGGTGTGCGACCTGGGCTGTGCTGAAGGGGTGGCCCTGTTGCTAATGGCCAAAGCCTTTCCTCGCAGCCGGTTCATCGGAATAGACATTGCAAGGGGTGCCGTTGAAGTCGGCCGCCGGGCGGCTGACCGGCAGCAGATCAAAAACCTGGAATTTATAGAGCTGGATGCAGCGTTTCTCAAAGATAATACTGAATTAAGCGAGCAATTCGACTATGTAACCGCTTTTGATGCCGTCCATGATCAAACCCGGCCCTTGGATGTTCTGCGAGGTATTTACCGTATGCTGGCGCCGGGAGGTTTGTTTTCGATGGTCGATATTGCCGCGAAGTCCAATTTAGCCGAAAATTTGGACCATCCGATGGGGCCGTTTTTGTACACGGTTAGTCTCATGCACTGCATGCCGGTGGGCTTGGTGGATAAAGGCGCCGGTTTGGGAATGATGTGGGGGCGCCAGAAGGCGGTCGAGATGTTAAAACACTCCGGATTTCAACAGGTCCAGGTGCTGGAGATGGCAGACGATCCGTTTAACCTCCATTTTTTATGTCGAAAATAGCAGCAGTTGGCCTCGCAGGTCTATCCTTATAATTAAACGCAAAATCAGAGCCTCAATATGCTGCCCTCAATTCAGGCCGTGTGAGGCCAGTCGCGCCCCTTATCCCAGATTTACGGTAATGTAGTATCCTTGATCGCCGCGCTGCAGCAGCAGTACCACGGAACTTTTTTGACGAAATTTAACAACGGCCTTTTTAAAATCCTCACGGTTTTGGATGGTATACTCATCTATCTGGCGGATGACATCGCCGGCTTCAGCGCCGATGCGCCCAAGGTAGGATTCCGGCTTCACGCTGGCAATCATGACGCCCGCTTGGGTTGAGATGCGATACGATCTTCGGTTTTTTGACGTCAAGTCTTCCACCTCGATACCCAGCAGTTTGAGGGCCAGACTTTCGGCCAGCTCAGGGGGAAACACCTTGGTTTCGACGGCCAGAGTTTTCTTTTGACCGTTGCGCCACAGCTCTGTCTGCATGGTATCGCCGGCAGTCAAACTTTTGGCCACCGATTCATAATCATCGACGGAATCTAATTTTTTATTATCGAGGGACAGGAGGATGTCGCCCTCCTGCAACCCGGCCTTTTCAGCGGGGCTCTGCGGTTCCACTGATTTTACAATGACGCCCTTTTTTCCCGGAATGTTCAGATAGCGGGCCAGTTCATCATCCATGTTCTGCGCCGTGATACCGATCCAGGCTTGAATCACTTCGCCATATTGAATCAAATCGGAGATAATTTTGCGGGCCTTGTCGATCGGGATGGCAAAACCGATTCCCTGAGCCTTGGCATAGATGGCTGTGTTGATTCCAATCAGTTCGCCGTTGATGTTCAAAAGCGGACCGCCGCTGTTGCCGGGATTAATGGATGCATCGATCTGAATGAAGTCGTTATACACCCGTTCATCGGTCCGGATGCTGCGATTTACGGCGCTGATGACGCCGGTGGTGACCGTGTGGGAAAACCCGAATGGATTTCCGATGGCAATGACGGTCTCTCCTATCATCAGGTCATCGCTGCGGCCCATTTGGATGGCGGGCAGCGGTTTTTTGGAGTCGATCTTTAAAACCGCCAGATCGGAATCAGGATCAGCCCCCACGATTCGGGCCTCAAATTCCAGTTCATTTTGCAGCATGACTTTTATGGTGCCCGATTTCTGGATGACGTGGGAATTGGTCAAAATCAATCCCTTTTGACCATCGATGATAACCCCGGATCCCAGGCTGGTATACTGTTGGCGGCGTTGGTAACGCGGGTCGAAAAAATCCTTGAAAAACTCGTCGAAAAATGGATTTAGACCGAATCCTGAAAATGGACTCGTTTGCTTGCGAATTTCATAAGCTGAACTTATATTTACCACTGCCGGACTGACCTTGCGCACCGCGCGCACGATGGGGGTTTCCCGACTGATATCGTGGCCAATACTTTCGACTGAATAAAAAAGGTCCAGCGCACAGATTGAAAATACCGCAATTATCAGGTAATATCTCCTTTTGGGTTTGCATCGTGTTTGCATTGGCGGCCTACATGGGTTACGGGTAAAAATGGCTTCCTTGGATCTGCGGCAATCCACCGGAGACGGTTAAAAAATCTACAATCGCTTAGCTTAGGTTTTACTATAATCATCAAAATCAGAAATGCAGCCATCTTTTTTGGGTGCTTAAAGGATCTGGTGGTTGCGAAATAAAAATCTTCCTTCAATCCGTATCGTCGAATATACTTACACCTGCTTATGACCAGTCTAATGATTGACGACATACTGCCTTTGGTTGAGAAGCCCAGCCGCTATCTGGGCTCGGAAATCAATGTGATCAAAAAAGACCTTAACCGGGTTCGGCTGCGATTTGCGCTGGCCTTTCCGGACCTTTACGAAATCGGCACCTCCCATTTCGGGATGCAGATTCTTTATCACATCTTAAATGCCTGTCCGGACATTGCCGCCGAAAGGGTGTTTGCACCCGGGGTGGATCTGGAAGCCCTGCTCAGAAGCAGTGCCAGACCGTTATTTTCACTGGAATCCCGTGAGCCCCTCAGCAGTTTTGATATCATCGGATTCAGTCTGCTATATGAATTGAACTACACGAATGTTCTCACCATTCTTGATTTGGCTCGGATTCCGATGCTGGCTTGCGACCGGGATCATTCCCATCCCTTGATTATTGCCGGGGGTCCTTGTACCTGCAACCCCGAGCCCATGGCCGATTTTTTTGATGCGATGGTCGTGGGCGACGGGTATGTGGTTATCTTGGAGATGGCGGCGGCGTGGATGGATTGGAAAAAAGACGTAGCGGCCGGCAGAGCGCGCCTACTAAAGAAATGGTCGCAAATTGACGGCGTTTACATACCGTCGTTTTTTAAACCCCGCTTTGACGATCACGGTCTGCAAACCCTTGAGCCCCGATTTTCAGACTACAGGAAGGTTGAACGAGCCATTGTCTCCGATCTGGACCGGATGCCTTTTCCGGAGCAGCCCGTCATTCCCTTCGGCAAACCCGTTCATGACCGGCTGCGCCTGGAAATATCCCGCGGCTGCACTCGCGGCTGTCGTTTTTGTCAGGCCGGCATGATCTACCGGCCGGTGCGCGAGCGCTCCCCGGAGCACCTCATGTCGCTTTCCAGCAAGGCCATTGCCGCCACCGGGTATGAAGACATTTCGCTCTTGTCTTTGAGTACCGGCGACTATGGGTGTATCGCGCCGCTGATCGATCGGCTGATGGACCGATTCGGCAACGAACATGTGGCCGTGTCCCTGCCTTCCTTGCGGGCCGGTACGCTGACACCGGAATTGATGAAATTAATTAAAACGGTGCGTAAAACCGGATTTACCATAGCCCCGGAAGCCGGCAGCCAGCGGCTGCGGGATGTTATCAATAAAAATATCGGTGAAAGAGAAATCGTCGAAACGGTCGCAGATGCCTTTCGCCTCGGATGGCAGGTGATCAAGCTGTATTTTATGATCGGTCTGCCCACCGAAACTGAAGACGATTTGAAAGCCCTGGTAGACCTGGTAAAAAAACTGCGAAAAATAAAAGGCCCGAACAAGCGTCGGAACCAGATCAACGTTAGTGTGGCCACCTTCATCCCCAAAGCCCACACCCCTTTTCAATGGGCAGGTCAGATCCCACTGGCTGAATCAAGGTCAAAAATCAATTGGATTCATCAGCAGCTGAAACTTTCCGGAATTCAATTCAAATGGCAGGACCCGCGCGTCAGCCATTTGGAGGGACTCTGGGCCCGGGGTGATCGACGGCTGAGCCGTTTGCTGATCACCGCCTATAATAAAGGATGTAAATTTGACGGCTGGAGCGATAAGTTCAACTATGATTTGTGGCTGGAGGCTATGGCAGAAGAAAATATCGATCCGGATTTTTTTGGCAGCCGGCGGCGGGATGCCGCCGAACCGCTGCCCTGGGATCATATCGACAACCGGGTCGAAAAATCATTTTTAAAACAGGAATGGGATAACGCCCTTGAGAACAAATTGACCGACGATTGCCGGCAGGGTCGCTGTCATCAATGCGGTACCTGTGATTTTAAAAAAATTGAAGTCAAAACCTTCCGGGCCTTTGAAGATGAACCCCATCCATCTTGCGAAGGAGAACCCGAGAACTCTATAGACTTCAAAAATGTGTGTGTTTTCTACTCTAAACAAGGTCAGGCTAAATACTTCGGCCATCTCGAACTGGTCAATATATTCCTGCGGGCGCTTAAGCGCGCCGAGATCTCCATCAAATATTCACAGGGATTTCATCCCAAGCCCAAAATATCCTTTGATGACCCGCTGCCCATCGGTATTGAAAGCGAGCAAGAACGGTTTACACTTAAAGTGCCCGACTTTGTCAAGCCGGAGACTCTTACGCGGCAGCTGAACGCCCATCTGCCGGAGGGTCTTGTTATAAATTTTTGTCAAATCGTTGCGCCGCCGGCCGAATGCAAATCTCCGCCGGTCAGCAGCTACCGGGTCACCCTTCAAAAGGGGTCTTTTAGTGCTGAAAATCTGGCCGCTTTTATAGACGGCCCGGATGTCGGCCTTTCTTTTTCGAATCGAAAAGGAAAGTTGAAAAAGATAAATTTAAAGGATATGGTAGTAAAGATAGAATTATACGATTCAAAACGGCTGCGGGTGGTGCTGGTATCGGAGGCGGGTAAAACCTTGCGTCCTGCGCAGATTTTAGGCCCGATTTTCAACCTTGAGGAAGACCAGATTAAACAGGCCCGGGTGGTTAAGCTAAAGGCAAAAGGGCAAAGCGCATAGGGCATGGAGCATAGCGAGAAGGACAAATCGATTTTAACTTAAGCCTTGAGATATTCGATACTTTGGGCTAGGCTTGGCAGCAGGAGTCATGCTTTTTGCCTTTATCTCTTGGCTCTATGCGCTAATCTCTTTGCTCGCAAAACGGAGTTTTGCAGGATGTATAAACAGCTCATCATCAATGTTGCGGAACACGAAACCCGGGTGGCCTTGCTGGAAGACGGCAACATCGCCGAGCTTTATGTCGACCGCGGTGACGACTCCGACATTGCCGGCAATATCTACAAGGGAAAAGTGCTGCGGGTTTTACCCGGGATGCAGGCGGCATTTGTAAATATCGGACTGAATCAGGCCGCCTTTATTTACGTTGATGACGTCTATTTTGATAATTTTAAAGAATATGAGCGGTTATTCGAGGTTGAATCCGAGACGGACGACGACAGTCAGGAAATTGATCCTGCACCCGCATTTCCGAAAAGACGCGAGTTCAATATTGAGGAACTTATTTGCGAAGGGCAGGAGATATTGGTCCAAGCCGCCAAATCTCCCATGGGAACCAAAGGCGCCCGTATTTCGTCTTACATTTCGCTTCCCGGCCGTTTTCTGGTTTTAATGCCGACTTCCAACCATATTGGCGTTTCCCGGCGCATTGAATCTGAAAGCGAGCGGGAGCGCCTCAAAAACATTGTTCAGAAATTGAGAACCGAAAATTTCGGCTACATTGTCAGAACCGCGGCGGAAGGGGAACAAGAGGAAAAGCTGGCTTATGAAATGGGGTTCTTGAACAATCTGTGGACCAGCATTCAGAAAAAATTTGAAAATGCTGCGGCGGCTTCCCTGTTACATCAGGAGCTTTCCATCAGCCTGCGGGCCGTGCGGGACCTTTTGATTCAGGAAGTCGAAAAGGTCGTCATCGACTCCAAACCAACCTATCATTCGATATTATCATTTTTGGACACCTACATGCCCAGCCTGAAAGACCACGTCGTTTTATATGAAGGCGCCGAGCCGGTTTTTGATGCCTACAATTTGGAGGGTGATATTTCCCGGGCGCTGAAACGAAAAGTATGGCTGAAATCCGGCGGCTACATCCTGATCGAACACACCGAAGCTTTAGTTGCCATTGATGTCAACACCGGACGGTATGTCGGAAAACACAACCTGGAAGAAACCATTTTGAAGACCAATCTAGAGGCGGTCAAGGAAATTGCTTATCAGATACGGCTTCGGGACTTGGGCGGTATAATCATTATTGATTTTATCGACATGGAGAAGAAAGCCAATCAAGAAAAGATTTTTACCGCCCTCAAGGAGGTTCTGAAAAAGGATAAAAGCAAAACCCATGTTCTGCCGATGTCTGATATGGGTCTTATTCAGATGACCCGCAAGCGCACCCGGGAACCTTTGACACGGATCCTCTGTGAGCCGTGCTTTTATTGCGAGGGAGAAGGCTACCTGATTTCCCGCCAATCCATCTGCTACAGCATCTATCGCGAGATTTTACGGGACGCCCATGACATGGACGGCACCCGGCTGACCGTCCAGGTCAATCCGGCCATTGCCGAAATTTTACTCGGGGAAGAAGATATGCTGATCGCCAGGCTTGAGCGCGGTATCGGCAAACAAATCGTTATTTACCCCAACCCCGAGTTTCACATGGAACAGTTTGACATTTTTGAAGTTCAGCAATAATCACAGGGTGTTAATCATTCTTTCATTCATCTTTTTATTCCCCTCGAACATTTATTCTTGACAGAGAAGATGGCTTGTGCTTTATTTATTCGATTTGGGGTACCACGCCCCGGTGGCATGTTCCGTCGACACCGGCAGGCATGAGTTCAACCGCAAAATATAAAACAAAATCAGGCAACCCAATACAGACAAGGAATTTTCACAATGAAACGAACATTTCAGCCCAGCAGAATCAAGCGGGCCCGAAACCACGGTTTTCTGAAACGCATGTCTACCAAGCAGGGTAGAAGAATCATCAACCGGCGCCGCGCAAAAGGTAGAGCCCGGCTGGCCGGATAGCGCACGGCGGTCGGACATGGAGTTTTTTTAGATTCCCGGGCGGGGCGATGACTTCGTGGTCTATTCAGGTTGGCCGCGGCGATAAGGCGCTTTCAATTAAATTTTAAGATGACTGAGCGGATACCTTGAGCGTTGCGTTTATCTTTCACCAAGGCAGAAAGGATTCTAAAACGGCGAGATTATCTGGAACTGTCCAAATCCGGGCGGAGAGTTCAAACCGAACATTTCATCGCTTATTTTGCTTCCAATCCCTACAGCGGGACACGAATCGGCATTACCGTCACGAAGAAGGTGGGCTCCGCGGTCAAACGAAATCGAATCAAACGTATTGTGCGCGAATATTTTCGATTAAACCGGCATTCCTTATCGGGAAAATGGGACATCAACATTATTGCTAAGCGGCATATTGCTGATCTTTCTTCTGAGAAGGCTTACCGATCATTGCAGGATCTTTTCGAGCGGATATCGAGCTATGATGATCATCAGCAAGACTATTAAGTTTATTTTCATCAGCTTAATCAAGGCTTACCAGTATACCCTGTCGCCGCTTCTGGGGCCGTCCTGTCGTTTCTACCCCAGTTGTTCGGAGTATGCGGTTCAGGCTATTGTGCGCCACGGCCCGTTTAGCGGCCTGCTTTTAGCCGTCAAAAGAATCTTAAGATGTCATCCTTTCCACCCCGGCGGCGTGGATCCGGTTCCATAGTGTAATCGGTAAAAACACCCCAACGGCCGCTCAAGGTGAGCCGTTCGGTTCAGCGCAATGATTGCTGAATATGCCAATTTAAAGGAGTTGATCTCTAAAACTGAGTCCTATTTTATGTCAGTTCTTGTCTGCCCCCCCTTTAGGTCAGTCCAAAGAGAACATGCCCCGTTGAATCGAACAAATTCGTATTCGATAATCGGCGAACGAAACATTCAAAATCAGCTTTTAGCAATTTTTAGGAGAAGACAATGGAACAAGCGCGTTTGTTAATTGCTATTGTCCTGTCTGTACTGGTCTTTTTAATTTGGCAGTTCTTTTTTGTTGATAAAGAAGCTCATCATAAATCTGCCCAAAAAGTCGAGCAGCCGGCGGCAACGGCGCAACCGGCAACGGCGCAGCCGGCAACCGAGACGCAGCCCTACCCCAAGCTGCAAGAAGGCGGTCAGCCGAGCAACACCGCTGCTGGCGAAACGCAGGCGGCAACGCCCGCCCGAATTCCGCAAAGCTTCACCGTTGACACGCCTTATTACAAGGTTAAAATTTCTGAGAAAGGAGCCGCCTTCACCAGCTTTGTGCTAAAAAAATACCATGAAACAGTTCAGAAAGATTCAGCCTTAAAAGAATTGCTGCCGCAAACGGATTCAAATGGGACCGTTTTGCTCGGATTTGCCGGCAATAGCCTTCCCGGCCTCGACACGGCTGTCTTTTCAGCGAACGCGCCGGCCGAGACCATCAATATCCAAGACGCCGCCCAGGAGATTGCCTTTTCCTGGAAATCCGATCAGGGGGTTGTGGTGGAAAAGACCTATAGGTTTTCGCCGGATTCCTACCTGATCGGACTCAGGGTCACTATCAAGAACGGTGCCGATCGCACCCTTCAGGACAAGCTGTTTGTCGCCATAAACAGCGGACTGCCTAATGAGAAGCGAAAGTACGGGTTTGAAGGCCCCAGCGCGCTGATCGGCAAAAAGCTTAAAGAGATAAAAATAAAAGATATCGCCAAGCAGAGTATCTATCCGGGCGATATTACGTGGGTTGCCTTGCAGGATCGATATTTCATGATGAGTATCATCCCTGATCAGCCGGGCGAAGCGAGCATGCAGCTTTCTTTGAAAGGAAAAGATGAGCTGGAGGCTCAGTATTTGCTGCCGGACAGCGCCATCAATTCCGGCACCCAGCAAACCTACCAATTTTCACTCTTTTTTGGTCCCAAAAGCATGGAGGTTCTGAATGCGATGGGCCATGAGCTCGGTAAGGCTTTAAATTTCGGTATGTTTGACTTTCTTGCCAAGCCTTGTGTTTGGCTGATGAACAAACTTTACAGCGTCATTCCCAACTATGGTATCGCCATTATCATCTTAACGATTTTAATTAAGGCTGTTTTGTGGCCCCTTGGATCCAAAAGCTATAAATCCATGAGCGAAATGAAAAAGATCCAGCCGCTAATGAAGGATATCCGTGAGAAATACAAAAATGACAAGAAAAAAATGAATGAAGAGGTCATGAGCCTTTATCGGACCTACAAGATCAATCCTCTGGGGGGGTGTCTTCCCATGGTCGTTCAACTTCCCGTATTTTTTGCGCTATACCGGATGCTTTATCAGGCCATTGAGCTGCGCCACGCACCTTTTTTCCTGTGGATCGATGATCTCTCCGCTCCGGACCGGCTGTTTCGATTTAATTTCGCCATTCCTTTTATGGAGCCGCCCTACGGCATCCCGGTCTTAACCATTATTATGGGCGTTACGATGCTGTTGCAGCAAAAAATGTCTCCTCCCATGGGGGATCCGACCCAGGCAAAAATGATGATGTTTATGCCTCTTATTTTTACGGTGATTTTCATCAACTTTTCAGCCGGACTGGTACTCTACTGGCTGGTGAACAACATTCTTTCGATTGCGCAGCAGTACTATATTCAGAAAAAATTTGCCTAAAAACGGAGGTTTTCCGTTATGTCTTCGTTTGAATTTGAAGGGAAAAATTTAAGTAAGGCCGTCAAAAAAGCTTGCGAAGAACTCAATCTGGTTGCGGATGAAATCAAATATGATGTTCTTTCTTTCGGTTCCAGTGGGATTTTCGGCCTGGCCGGCGCTAAAAAGGCCAGAATTCGCGTTCGGCTGCTGGATAAACCCGAAGACCACAACATCGAAGCTAAACGGGCCGAGCGGAAAAATGCCGATACGGGTGAACGGCAATCCACCGATGATTTTTCTTTAAAGGCTGAATCGGTCGACGATGCCCAGCGGCATGCTTTTCCGGAAGACCCGTTAGAAATGGGGCGCGCTGTTCTGCAACGCATTATCGACACCATCACCACCGACGCCACTATATCCGCCGAGGAAAATTCCGGGAAAATTGCTTTGAATGTTTCCGGCGGCAACCCTGCCGTTCTCATCGGGAAAAAAGGGCAAACCCTTGAAGCCATTCAGTTGGTAGTCGAAAAGATCGTTAATAAGCACCACAACGACAACTCCAACGAAAAAATCAGGGTTCAGGTGGATGTTGAAGGGTATCTTGAAACTCGCAAGGCCAACTTGGAAAAGCTCGCCGAGCGGTTGGCGGAAAAATCCAAAAGAATTCGCAAACCCATATCTTTATGGCAAATGAGTTCGTTTGACCGCCGGATCGTTCATCTGGCCCTCAAGGATGACCCGGATGTTCTTACCCAAAGCAGGGGCGAAGGGTATATGCGAAAGCTGGTCATCCTCCCCAAGAAAAACAGCCCTTCCAGGCAGCAGGTCAATTAGCAAAGTAAAATGGACAATTCCACTATTGCGGCCATTGCGACGCCCGGCGGCCGGGGTGGAATCGGAATAATCAAATTATCCGGATCCAAGTCCCTTTCCATCGCCGCGGCCTTATTTTCGCCGGCCGGATCCGAATCGGCATCCCATTCCGATCCCAGCCGGTCTTCCAAAGCACGCACCGGCGATGATTTTGAATCCCATCGCTTATACTACGGACATATTATTGATCCCGGATCGCGACGAATTGTAGATGAGGTTCTGCTTGCAATCATGAAAGCACCGCGATCCTACACCCGCGAAGATGTCGTTGAAATTAATGCTCACGGAGGGCTGGTGGCGGTCAATGCCATTCTCGAGCTGGTCTTGCGCTGCGGTGCCCGAATTGCCGAACCCGGCGAGTTCACCCAAAGGGCGTTTCTCAACGGTCGGATCGACTTAACCCAGGCTGAAGCTGTCATTGATGTTATCAACGCCCGTACGGATAAAGCGCTGCAGATGGCCGCCGCTCAGGTTAATGGGCAGTTGAAGAGAGCTGTCCAGCGGATTCGAGAATTTCTCATCGAGCTTTTAACCCGGACGGAAGCCGGTATCGATTTTCCGGATGACGTACCCGAGATCATGGATTTCCAAACATCCCGCCAGGAAATCGTGCGCCAGGTTGTCAACCCTTTGCGGCGTCTGATTCAGCAGCACGTTGACGGAAATGTACTGCGGGATGGACTGAAGGTCGCCGTGGTGGGCCGCCCTAATGTGGGCAAATCAAGTCTATTGAATTGCCTCGTCCAAAAAGAGCGGGCGATAGTTACCGCGACCCCCGGCACGACCCGGGATGCGATTGAAGAAACCTTGAGCATTAAAGGCCTGCCGATAGTTTTAGTGGACACCGCCGGGCTGCATGATACCGTCGATCCCATCGAGTCGTTCGGTATTCAAAAGACCCTCGAAAATATCCAAAGCGCCGATCTTGTCCTTTTCATGGTGGAGGCCAACTGCGGCCTGACGGCATCTGACCTCAAAATTTTTGAGCAGCTGGGCGATAAGCCGCGCGTTGTGGTGCATAATAAAATCGATCTGGTGGGAGCCGGGCGCTGTATCGACCTGCCGGATAGCTGGAAACCAGTCAACTCGGTTCACATCTCGGCCCTATACGGCCATGGCATCGCTGCTCTGAAAGATCTGATTTTTGAGTCTGGATTTGGTAAAAAGCCGATCGATCTTCAAGAGGCTGTTATACCCAATCTTCGACAAAAACTTCTTTTGGAAGACTGTGTCCGGGCCTCCGAGGCCGCCGGGCGCCAATTGGGCGACGGCATTCACGTTGAGCTCGTGGCCATAGAGCTTCAGGAGGCCATCGACGCGCTGGGCCAAATTATCGGAAGCTCGGCCAAGGTCGACCTGCTGGATCAAATATTCAGTCGATTTTGTATTGGGAAATAATTGTTTCACGTGAAACATTAAAAAAAGGAGTTTAACGACACATATGGATATAGACTTGACCCCTTATTTTAAGGAATATGAGGCTTTGGTGGCCACGGCTGACGCGGCGTTTGAACGCGTTAAGAAGGCACATGCCGACTGTGTGAACTGCGGAGAAAAATGCGCGGACTGCTGCTTCGCCTTGTTTGACCTGACGCTGATCGAGGCGCTGTATATTCATCACAGATTCAACGAAAAATTCGACGGTTCAGCCAAAATTGAGCTTCTTGAAAAAGCCAACCGTGCAGACCGCAGAATATATAAAATAAAACGCCAGGCCTACAAAGAATTCCAGGCGGGCAAAAACGAGGGCGAGATTCTGGCGGAAATGGCGTTCGAACGCGTTCGATGCCCGCTGCTTAGCGAGAAAGACCTTTGTGATCTTTATGAATATCGCCCGATGACCTGTCGGTTTTATGGGATCCCCACCGCGATTGGCGGCGAGGGACACACCTGCGGCAAATCCGGATTTAAACGGGGAGAGCAATATCCGACCGTCAACCTGGATGCTGTGCATGGCAAGCTGCAACAGATATCGGCCGAATTGCTGCGAGACATAAAATCCAAGAATGTCAAGCTGGCGGATTTGCTCATACCTTTATCATCGGCCCTGGTAATGGATTTTGATGAAGTATATTTAGGGCTTGCTGAAGAAGAGCCCGAAGAGCGGGTACCCCGCAAGCGGCCTTCAAGGAGAAAGAAATGAGTGAATTTTCTTCTCGGCAGATTGAAGAAAGAAAAAAGGCGGTATTTGACCAAATGTCACCACGCCGCCAGAAACATATCCTTAAAAAAGGCTACGATAAATGGGACCCGTTTGAAGAACCTAAAGATCCCATCGATATCCGCAAGGACAAATCCAATCGCACGACCCAGATGCTGGTTAGAGAGTTTTTGCAGTCGTGCGGCCCCGAGGGGTACAGCAATGCCTACGGCCGGGGGGTCTTGGAAATGGCGCTGGGGATTGTCAATCAAGATGATCGTTTTATCGGTATGTACGAGTTTGTCTGCTGGCATCAGGCGCTTTTAAAAAAAGAAGGGCACGAGTAGGTTCAAATTCGGAAGTGGGAATTCGGAATGGGGAAATTTACATCGTCATCACAGATGCGTGCCCCTCGTCTGCGTCATGGCTGCGCCGAGATAACATGCGTCGGAAGGACTTTGTCTTCTGAACCAAACATTAAGAAAAAAATGCGCAGCATAAAGTAATTAAGCCGCCGCAGCTTCGACCTGATCAGGTTCTTCATTTTTCAGGGGACTGTTAACAACCCTGAATACGTCATTTTCGGGGCGGATTAATTAATCCTCGATAAACCCCCCCAAAATAAATTCCTGGTATTCCGCCGGACCCTCCTGGTAGGATTCCAGCATCATTTCCAGGGTTTTTCTGGTTTGGTTTTCCCGCCAATTGTGCCAGCTTTCAATATCCTGCCAGGTTCCGATAACCATCAGGATTTGGGGTTCATCGTAGGAAGCCAGGGTCTGCCCGGATATGTAGCCGGGTTGTTGGAGGGCTCCGGAGCGCAGTTCCTTCAGCAACGCGATAATTTCCTTTTTTTTGCCGGTGAGAAATTTCCGTTTGATCAAGATTTTGGCGTGCATGATGACCTCCTTGGGGTGAAGCGTCTGCTTTTCAGTGGCGGTCAAAT
>CAYTBC010000011.1:0-16282 GCA_964435765.1 uncultured Desulfosarcina sp. | reverse complement strand
TTTAGATAAAAAAACTCCACAAAATGCCGGCACAGACGGCCGAACCGATGACCCCTGAGGAATTGCAGGCCATTCCGTGCATCAGCAAAAAATTGTTCGGATCCGATTTCAGACCCATAAGGTGAACTTCCCGCGCCGAGCCGGGGACGGCCGAAACACCCGCCGCACCCAGCAGCGGGTTGATCTTTTCTTTGAGAAACAGGTTCATGATCTTGCCGAAGAGCACGCCTGAGGCGGTGGCGATCGAAAATGCCACTGAACCTAAAAAGAATATTCCGAGGGATTTGGGAGTTAAAAACACATCCGCCTGGGTGCTGCAGCCGACCGAAAATCCCAGGAATATGGTGGCGGTATCAATAACGGCTGACTGGGCCGTTTTAGCCAATCGGTCAACAACGCCGCATTCTTTTAAAAAGTTGCCTAAAAACAGCATACCCAGCAGCGGCAGGGCGGTCGGAGCCAGAAAGCAGCAGAGCAAAAGACCGGCTATCGGAAATATTAATTTTTCCTTTTTGGAAACCTCGCGGGGTTCCGGCATCCGGATGCGCCGTTCCTGTGCGGTTGTCAGCAACTTCATAATCGGCGGCTGGATGACGGGGATCAAGGCCATATACGAATAAGCGGCGATTGCAATGGGTCCGATCAGGTGGGGAGCCAGTTTGGCTGTTAAAAATATGGATGTCGGGCCGTCGGCGCCGCCAATAATTGCGATGGATGCCGCTTCCTTGGGAAGAAATCCCATAAACAAGGCGCCCAGCAGGGTAAAATAGATTCCCATTTGAGCCGCAGCCCCCAACAGCATCAATTTGGGTTGTGCCAGCAGGGAAGAAAAGTCGGTCATGGCACCTAATCCCAAAAAGACAATGGAAGGATAGACACCGCTGGTTACACCAAAGTATAGATAGTGCAGCACACTGTTGTCTTCATAGATGCCGATCCCAAAACCTTTGAAAAAAGGAATGTTGCCGACTAATATACCAAAGCCGATGGGAACCAGCAGCAGGGGTTCATATTTTTTGGCGGTTCCGAGGTATAAAAAAATACAGCCGACGATAAGCATGATTACGTGGCGATAGTCTGCAAGAAAATATCCGGTATTTGACAGAAACTGACTTAGAAGTTCGAACATGGGTAAAATAGCCTTTTGCTTGAATAAAATTGACTTTTTAGCGGCTCCAGGTGAATTTGCCTTCTTCCTGTGCAGTCAGGATATTGGCTTCCCGTAGCCGGTTTATGGATAAATTTGGATGGGGAAGATCCATTTTATTTGATATTTCGTAGAGTTGCACAAGATCAAAGGGTTGTTTCAACTGCTCCACCAGCGGGCGGTAGATGCTGACAAGCTCATCCACGGTGGGCAGGTGACGTTCCTTATACACGGGGCCTTCAGGTTTTGGCGGCTCAGCGAATCGGGGTTTGTTGCGGAGTCTTGCCAACAGATCATCTTTTCTTTCCCATAGACCTAAAATTCTGTGAATTTGAGAAATAACAAATGATAATATGACCAGTCCTAAAAAGACGATCGTAGCGCCAATCAAAGCCATTGCCCATCCATTGTTGGCCGTTATATTACTAAAACCATACACGTTAAGCCTCCTCCGATTAGGATTCAGTATTTTCGTTAAATTGAAGCTCACCACCCTTGGATAAAACGGTTTGCTGCATTGACGGGTCATGGGGTTCTATTTAATGGAAGGTATTTCAATTTCAACCCGAAAAGTTAAAAGATTTACTCCATCACATTTATATAGCAAAGTCAATGCTTTCTTCGACAACCCATAACCCTCGGTGAACACCGTCGATTATGGCGATGATTAGTACGAGCAAGGTTTTTTCTGATGCGATGTCTTCTTGCTTGACCCGGTGCTTTGTTTTGCTTATATAAAAACTCTCTTTATAGATCCATTTTTTGCCAGTCATTGCAATTAAGACCTTTAAAAATGAAAGAAGGAGGAATTCTCATGGCTAAAAAAATAATTTGGGGATTAGCGATTGCTATTTTTTTAACCGTCTCAATGACGGCTTCAGGACCTGTGATCGCTGCTGAAAATCAGATGATATTCGGTCTATTGCTCGTCGGGCCATACAATGATCATGGATGGAGCCAGGCGCATTTCGACGCCGGTCAATACGTTGAAAAGAATGTGCCCGGCACAAAGATGATTTATATCGACAAAGTAAATCCGGCCGATCGTGCCGGCGTGACCATCCCGCAGCTGGTCGATGACATGGTTGAGAAGGGGGCTCAGCTCATAATCGCCAACTCGGATGATATGAAAGACGGAACCCGCGAAGCCGCTTTAATGCATCCGGATGTCCATTTTATTCATATATCCGGTGATGATGTTCTGACCGGCAAGGCACCCCAAAACCTCAGCAATCTGATGGGAAAGATGGTGTATGGTAAAATGATGGCCGGCTTTGCCGCCGCAATGACGACCAAAACCGGAAAAATCGGCTATCTGGGACCCCTGATCAATGAAGAAACTCGCCGCCTCGCGGCCTCCGCTTATCTGGGCGCCAAATATGCATGGGAAAACGTGCTCAAAAAGCCGGCCAAAGATTTAAAATTTCAGGTAACCTGGATCGGATTCTGGTTTAATATCCCGGGGGTGACGGCGGATCCCACCCAAGTTGCCCAAAACTTTTACAATACCGGCTTAGACGTGGTGATATCAGGCATTGACACGACGGAGGCCGTCGTGGTAGCCCGCCAGAAGAAACAGGAAGGCAAAGAAGTCTGGGCGATCCCCTATGACTACATCGGCGCCTGTGAAGGCGCACCCGAAGTCTGCCTCGGAGTACCTTACTATAATTGGGGGCCCGAGTATGTCAAATTTATTAAGGCTTCCATGTCGGGAACCTGGAAATCAGAATGGGACTGGGTGGGTCCTGACTGGAAGGACATTAACAATCCGGATACCAGTGCGGTGGGGTTTGTGGCCGGGCCGGCATTGTCCGCGTCTGCCAAACAGGCTCTGGATGGATTTATCCGAGACCTTGGCTCGGGAAAAGTCAACCTGTTTAAGGGTCCTCTGAAATATCAGGACGGCACCGTATTTGTCGGCGGCGGTGAGACGGCAACCGACAAGCAGATCTGGTATATGCGGCAACTTCTGGAGGGGATGGACGGACAAAGCAGCGCCAAATAGCTTCTATGCAATAAAAAGAGTTATTGCCGCCCGCCCGTAGAGTGTGACTATTGACTTTACCAAAGTGCAGAAGGAAAGCACTGCCTTCTGCACTTTGCATTTTTGATTATTTCCTGCAACTCAAGCAGCTTGTTTTCCACGACGGTATCTGCATCGAGGAGAAAACCCCTGTCATGCGGATTGAACTGCGAGACATCCACAAGCATTACGGACCGGTGAAAGCCAACAACGGGGTTTGTTTGAAGGTCGTCCCCGGTCATATCCATGGTATCCTGGGTGAAAACGGAGCCGGCAAAAGCACTTTGATGAAAATTTTAGCCGGTTTCAGCCAGAAAACCAGCGGTTCGATTCTAATTGACGAAAGGCCGGTTCATTACCGCGGTCCCGCTCACGCGGCGGAACTTGGCATCGGGATGCTCTATCAGGACCCCCTTGACTTTCCGCTTTTATCTGTCCTGGACAATTTTATGCTGGGCCAGACCGATGGGATATATGGACATGAGAAAATTCTTCGAAAACAGTTTGTAGCGCTTGCTGAATCATTCAACTTTGCCCTTTATCCCGATGCCCTGGTAAAAATCCTCACTGTCGGGGAAAGACAGCAGCTTGAACTGTTGAGGCTGTTATCCCTGGGAATTCAGGTGCTTATTCTGGATGAGCCGACCACCGGCATATCAAGCACCCAAAAAAATATCCTTTTTGATGCTCTCAAACAATTGGCGGCTGAGGGAAAAAGCGTCATCCTTGTATCCCACAAGCTGGAAGATGTCGAAACCCTTTGCAATGAGGTAACCGTGCTGCGGCAGGGCAAGGTGACCGGCGATATGGACCAGCCGTTCGATGCGAATCGACTGCTGAAGATGATGTTTGGTGCCCCTCCGGTGCCGCCGGGACGAATTGCCGTAACACCCGGCTGTGATGTACTGGAGATGAGAAACGTGTCCGGTGCCGGCGGGCGCAGCGGCTTAAAGGACTGCAACATCGTCATCCGGCAGGGGGAGATTGTCGGTCTGGCGGGCTTGGAGGGAAGCGGACAGGGAGTGTTTCTGCGGATAGCCGGCGGTTTGCAGCAGGCAACCAAGGGCTCGATCCTACTTGCGGGTCGCGCCATGGACAGTCAGAATCATCACAGCTTCAGGCGCCGCGGGGTGACCTTTATGCCGGCGTCCCGCCTGGAGGAGGGACTGATAACCGGTATGAGCATCACCGAGCATTTTGCACTTCAGCTAAATCACAGTGCCTTTATGGTGAAATGGCAGGAGGCGCGCAGCCTGGCGGCCGAACGCATCGAAAATTTCCGCATTAAGGGTACACCTGAATCCCGGGTTGACGACTTATCCGGCGGCAACCAGCAGCGGCTACTGCTATCCTTTTTGCCGGAAAATCCAGTACTACTCCTGCTCGAGAATCCTACCAGAGGTTTGGATGTTGAGTCGGTTATCTGGGTCTGGCAGCATTTACAAGCCTATTGCCGCCATATGACCAGCATTATTTTTTCTTCATCAGAACTGGATGAAATTCTCATGGTGGCTAACCGTGTACTGGTCTTTTTTAACGGCCGGATAATCAAAAACGTCGAATCTGCCCGGACGGATGTCCATGAGCTGGGTATGGCAATTGCGGGGAAAGTGTAAAAACAATGAAATCATATATGTCAGAATTCCGCCAGCTTCTGTTGGCACTGACAGCGGTGTTTTTTTTCACCTCCCTGGTGCTGTTGATTGCCGGCGCCCCGCCGTTTGCTGCTTATTTCTATATTCTTAAGGGTTCGCTGGGATCCTGGAACAAATTCTCCCACGTGATAAAAGCCTGGATACCGCTGACCCTGTGCGGCTGTGGCTTGTTGTTTACCTTCAGAATCGGCCTTTGGAACATTGGTGTTGAAGGCCAGGTAATGATGGGAGCCGTTTTTACCACTGCGCTGCTTCGATCCGGCGTTGAAAGCCATGCCACAGCTGCTTTTCTTGGAATGTCGCTGCTTGCAGGGGGGGTGGGCGGCGCCGTCTGGGCGCTGGTGGCAGGATTTTTAAAGACACGCGGCGGCGTCAATGAGATTTTTGCCGGTTTGGGTTTAAATTTCGTCGCCCAGGGGATTATTTTGTGGCTGATATTTGGACCCTGGCGACGGCCGGGGGTTGCCTCCATGAGCGGCACTGAGACGTTTCCGGTGAAACTGTGGATGCCGCTGCTGGAATCCCTGCGGCTTTCGCCGGTGGCACTGGTAACGGTGTTGGTTGCCCTTGTCCTCACCGGTCTGCTGCTGCGCTACACCCGGATCGGATTGAATTTAAAGGCCATCGGCGGCAATCCAAGTGCGGCTTATTTATTTGGGCTCAAGCCCGGTCGATTCATGCTGCTGGCCATGATTTTTGCCGGAGGATTTGCCGGTCTGGCCGGCAGTCTGCAGGTGAGCGGCCTCTATCATCGGCTGATACCGGCCATATCCAGCAACTACGGGTATCTTTCTCTGCTGGTGGTAATGCTGTCCAATTACAATATTTGGCTGGTGCCCCTGGTGGCGTTTTTCTTTGCCTGTTTAAACGTCGGCAGTATTCAGCTGCCGATGGTGCTGCAGCTGGACTCTTCGCTCAGCGGCGTGATCCAGGGAGCCCTGGTGCTAACCACCCTCGGTGTGTACGCCTGGCGCAAGCGATGGACGGAGATCGGTGAGCGGGAGAAGAATATCGGCATCAAAAGGGACTAAGCATGACAGAATTGAACCTGACCATATTGTTTGCCGGTGTCATTGCGGGTGCGGCACCCATCGTGCTCGCGGCCCTGGGCGAAACCATTACGGAAAAAGCCGGCCTCATCAACCTTTCTCTGGACGGGTCAATTTTATTGAGTGCCATGGCAGCCTTTGTCGTCGCCTATGAAACCCAGAGCCTGATAGCGGGATTTGCGGCCGGTGCCGTCGTCGGTGCCCTGGTGGCGTCAACGGTGGCCCTTTTCAGCATCTATCTGGGTCAAAATCAAGTTGCCGTCGGATTTGTGCTGACCTTAATGACCCGGGACCTGGCCTATTTTATCGGCAACCCCTATTCCCGGCTGCAGGGACCCCAAGTATCCCCCATGGCAATTCCCTGGCTGAACAAAATTCCATTTTTCGGGGACGTTTTTTTCAATCACAATATCCCGGTTTATTTCAGTCTGATTCTTATCGGGATCAGCTGGTGGTATATTTATCGCACGCCACTAGGGCTCAAGCTAAGGTCGATCGGTGAGCATCCCCGCGCATCCTATGCCAGGGGCATCAACCCTCGGGGGCTGCAATTATTGTATGCGATTTGCGGCGGATTGCTGGTAGGATTGGCCGGTGCGACCTTTTCCCTGGCCACCAAACCAGGCTGGGGCCGACCCCAGGGAGCGGAAGGAACCGGCTGGATTTGCCTGGCCTTGGTTATTTTCGGCGGCTGGCATCCGATCAAAGCGGCCGCTGGTGCCTATTTGTTTTCCCTGTTGCAGGTGGCTGGAATCTATCTGCAGGAATGGCTGCCTTCTGTTCCCTCCCAGGTATTTCAGGTTGCGCCTTTTCCCCTGATGATATTTACCCTGTTGATCATGTCCGTGGCTCAGAAGAAATCCGTTCTACGCTGGGCCGAGGACAAGGCCCGGATCAAATCCCTGCTGGGCTTTTTTTCCGGCATGGCTCCGGCTTCGCTGGGTGAGCCGTATCGGCCGGACTAGTAGGCGCTTTAGCGACACCGTATCGACGATTTACTGTCGATGTTGATTACATGTTAGTATTTTATTGTTATGAATGAACTAAAATTAAAAATGACTAAAATGAGCTAAAATTTTTGGAATTCTATCATTTTAATTATAAAGAATACCTTAATTTTAGTCGTTTTTGAGCATTTTAGTCAATTCAGGCATTTCTTTATCTGGATGTGGCACTCATTCCCACAGGTCTGTGCTGAGGTACTTCAGGCCTGAGTCACAGATTAAGACAACCGCGGTTTTGCCTTTGAAGTCTGTATTGAGCAGCTGCACGGCGGCGGCAACATTGGCACCCGATGAAAACCCTGCAAAGACGCCTTCTTCCCTGGCCAGCCGGCGGGCCATTTCGATGGCTTTTTCATCAGTGACTTTCAGGTATCCGTCGATATGATCGGGGTTGAGCATGGGTAAATCCGCCATGGCGTAGCCTCCGCCCTGAATGCGATGATTGGAATAGGTCAACGGGTCGCCCGCCAGGACGGCGGCCCCATCCGGCTCCACGACAAAGCATTTTATCCCCGGATTGTGTTCTTTCAACGCCGCTGCACATCCTGCAAAAGATCCGCCCGTGCCGGCGAAATCGCAGAATACATCTATGTTGCCTGCCGACTGCCGAATGATTTCGGGGCCGGTATTCAAATAGTGGGCGCGAAAATTGCCTCGCAGGTGAAATTGATCGGCGCGAAAAGCCCGGCGCGCTGCGACGATTCGTCCGGCTTTCTGCTCCACCAGTTCAAGGTCTCCGCCGGAAACCTGACCGGGAACCGAGTCCGGCAATTGATCGACCAGAACCACCTCGGCGCCTAAAGCGGACATCATGCGAGCCCTTTCAATCGAATTGCCTCTGGACATGACGGCCACAAAGGGATGTCTTTTTATTCCACAAACAATGGCCAGGCCGGTGCCGGTATTGCCGCTGGTCAGCTCCACCACCGTCTGGCCGGGTTTTAATTCACCGGAAGCTTCCGCATCGGCGATCATCTGGCGCGCAATGCGATCTTTTTTTGAAAATCCGGGGTTAAAAAATTCCAGTTTGGCAAGAATGCGGCCATCGATAGCACGGGTTAGGCGGGCCAGGTCAATCAGTGGAGTGTTGCCGATCGCTTCAATTGCAGATGGCAAAAGATTCGAGTGCGTTGCCATAAAAAGCTCCCCTTTAATGGTTCTTAAAATTGCAAAAGAGTTCTTTAATTGTCCCCGTTCAAAATCGAAAATGACACCTTTCAAGGCGCCTACTTAGGTCAAATTTTTAAAGCGTTTCCCAAAATCCCTGGCGGGTAAAGTGCTTAAAAAGGAGCCAATAAAACTTGATTTAAACTAGGTATCGGACCCTTCATGCACCCGCCACATATCTTCGTCGGTATAGCATTTCTCGGTGTCGGAATCCTGGCCGGCGGCATCCAGCTCGTAATCGCGGACGTCCCGGGTCCCTTTGAGCACTTCCTGGTAATACTCGTGCTGGATCAGCAGATTCATAATTTCGTTGGTCCCGGTCCAGATCTGGCTCAAACGCAGGTCGCGGACGGCTTTTTCAATCGGGTAAACATCCGTATACCCGATTCCCCCCATGATTTGCATGGCCTTATTGGCGATCTCCCAAGCGGCGTCAGTGGCATAGCGTTTGGCTTCGCTGACGATGCGCCGCACGTTGGGGGCTTGCACGTCGACAGCGCGCGCGGCCATGTACACCAGCGCTCGGGCGGCATCCAGCCGGGTAATGGCGTCGGCCACCATAAACTGAACGGCTTGAAATTTGCGGATGGAGCGCCCGAAAGCATGGCGTTTATCGCTGTAGCGAACCGCGACTTCCAGGGCTGCGCGGACACCCAAGCTGGCTGCGGCTGAGGTCAGCCGCTCGGGAATCATCATTTGCTGGAAGACCAGCGCCCCGCTGTGCAGTTCGCCGATGAGGTTTTCCTTGGGAACTTTAACATCCCTGAACACCAGCCGCCCGGTGCCGCCGCCCCGGGTTCCCAGAAGCCCATATTGATATTCAGATTCTACGCCGGGTCCTCTCTCAACGATCATGGTACTGATGCGCTCGTATTTGTGGGCGTTTTGATCGAAATTAGTCCGGCAATACACCAAGAACACATCGGCTTCAGTAGCCCCGACCACAAATCGTTTTTGACCGTTGAGGACAAAATGATCGCCGCCGTCAATCGCGCGGGTGGTGGCCCCGAAAAAATCCGATCCCCCTCGGGGTTCGGTGAGCGCCTCCGCACTGATTAATTGGCCCTGCAAAATGGGTTTTAAAAACCGCTCCTTCTGCGCGTCGGTACCAAATACCTGCAGAGCTTCGCCCACGATGGAGGGCATGACGAAGGCGCATCCCAGGGTGGTCCCAAGGACGCCGATTTCTTCTTCGGCGATGACCTCGGCTGTCCACGGCAGTCCGCGGCCCCCCCAGCGGGGATCAAACCGCAGGCCCAGCAGATTATGGGCGGCCAGTTTTTTTACGTATTCACGGGGATATTGGATCTCGTCGCGATCCAGGGCCCGGATAAAGTCCGGAGACACCTCATCCCGGACGAATTTTCTGACCTCCTGTTGAATGTGTTTTTCTTCCGTTGTCATTAAATGCTGATAAAACATGGCTCCCCCTAATTACTCCGCCCTGAAAAATAGAAATAGTTGGTGCAGATTAAAATATTGAGCGGATTTCTCTTTATAAAAAAGATTAATATGAAATAGCAAAAGTTATATGTTCAATGATTAATGCTCGGCTTCGCAACTCTGACGGGATTATGCCGAGCGAACTTCATCGCGCGGCTTTTTCAAATAAAGCGACAACACCATCCCGATGAGAGAGATGGCGCCCGCCACCAGAAACGGTACCTTGAACGATCGGGTAGCGTCTGCCAGGTACCCTCCCAGGGCGGGGCCCAGGGCCTGTCCGATGCCGAAAAACAAAGTTATAAAACCCAGTCCGGCCGGCGCTAGGCGCGGTCCGACGAAATCGCCGGCGGCGGCGGCCATAATGGTTGGAATGCTCCAGGCCGTCAACCCGAAGACAACCGCCGATAAGTATAGGCCCAAAGGCACTTTCACCAGAGCATAGATGATGTAGGCAACTCCGAGAACCAGATAGGCCAGAGCAGCCCCTTTGCTGCGGCCGAGTTTATCGGATATGCCGCCCCAGATCACGCCGCAAAAAATGCTCAACCCTCCCACCAGGGCCCACAGGCCCCCGGCCGCTTCCTGGGTAAAACCCATTTCCTTTACCAAGTAGGCGGCAAAAAACACCATGTAAATAATGTATGAAAGACCGTAGAAAAAATACACAAGACCCAGGTACCACATAGATCCCATCTTGATAATGCCGGTCCACTGGAAAGGCGCAGCCTTTTTTTCATCTGCCGGCGCGGGGGAGGTCGGCGGCAATTTTTCGGCGCCCACCTGCAGCAGCCCTTTTTCTTCCGGACGGCTGCGCACAAACAAAAACACCACACCGGCAATCACCAGAACGGCGCCGCCCAGAAGATACCAGGAAAACCGCCATCCGTTGGGGCCAAAGGCAGCCAGGATCCGGGGTACCACCAGACCGGATATCAGGGTGCCGGTCCCGATGCCGGCGGAGACAATCCCGGTGGCAAAGCCTCTTTTTTGCATGGCAAACCAGGCCGATCCCAGGGCCATGGCCGGTACGTAGGAAGCGCCGTTGCCCAGGCCGGTCAGCAGGCGCATGGCAAATGCAAAGCCGAATGACTGCGCCAGGCCGGTCAGCATCATGGTGAATCCCATCAGGATCATAGCCAGCGTGATGACAATGCGGGTTCCAAAACGGGCTGCCAGAAATCCGCCGATAATGGCCATGGTCAAATAGCCGATGAAGTTTCCGGTACCCAAAAGGCCCAGCTGGGTATAGTTAAAACTCAGCCCGTCCTTCATGGCCGGCAAAATGATGGTGTAGGACATGCGCCCGAAGCCATGCGCGGCGATGGTTGTCAAAAGCCCCATAAAAATGACAATCCAGCCATAGTGAAGTTTGCCTTTCTGATTCATACCAATCTCCTTTCATTGCAGCACACTGGTGCGCTGCGTCCGTGAATTGCCGCTGCGCGGGCATCGGGTCTCACCTAAGGATCGGTCATTTTACTTGCCATGAATTCAGGGCGGGCATCTGATTTTTTATTTGATTTTTTTATATAAATCAACCGGGGAGTATCGAATTGCATTAATTTATTCTTCATTTTTGCCTTGATCTCTGCTTTAATGGTGGCGGATCTAAATATGTCAAACTTGATTTAGCTGTCGAAAGGAGAAAAGCCAAGGTGGGGTTTTCGGGGATGAGCAAATTTGAAAAACGGTTGTGTATTCTGGCGCTGGTGTTTGTCACCATTTATATGGGGGCGGCGGCCTGGACCATACATTCGCGCATCAGTGGGGAAGACAAAATGGAACGGTTCGAATCCCCCGAGATCAAACCCGCCGAAGGGCGGCTGTTGATAGCGGAACTGTTCCTGCCGATGTCGATTCTGTTGACCCTGACCGTATGTTTTATCATTGCCAGAAGGCAGCGCGCTAAAAAAAGGCAGCAATTGGACGATCCTGATGAAAGCTTTGAAGAGCCGCCGGTATGATTAATCCATCGTGCCCTCAACATCCTTATTTGCGATAAATTGGGCCTCCACCCAGCCCTTATTGTAATAGCCGTCCGGCAGGTGCGTGAGTTTTTCGCCATTTAACGTTTTCATGAAAACTTGGCCCCACTGGAGGAAAAAAGTCGGTTTGGATTGGTCTGCCGGGATAGCTGCCAGGTCGGGATGACGGGTGAGAGACCGGGTGGTTATGGTTCCTTTTTGCCAGGTGAATCTGGATTTTTTGGAGCGACGATTGTAATCTTTATTGAGGCCGTTGGATTCGACACCGGACAACACCGTAAAATAGTAGCCTTTGTAGGGCACCACCTGGTAGCCGAAGCGCTCCTGACCGGCGGGATCCGAATCGGCAATCGCCTGGCTCACCAGCATCAGGGGTGCATTCGTTTTCGGGTCATACAGGTAATAAAGCCCCGCCAGATCATCGCCATAATAGGAACGGTCACCGCGTCTGGCACGATCGATGGATTTTAGGATATTGACGACCTCACGCTGGTTTTCTATGGTCTGTTTGTATGCCCGCAAAGCGGTTGCATCCACCGGCCGCTTGTTGATATCAAATGAAATCAGCTTGCTGATGGTTTTGGCAGCCACATCAACTTCAAATTTGACCGGCACTCCCCAAAAATAAATCATCCGTTTACCGTCTTTATTGCGGGTATACTGGTCCTGCTTCAGGCGTTTGCCCCGGGCATCGTATGCCACGGTTTGGATGACATCGGCCTTGCCGGCGCTGTAAGAAATTTCGTTTTTGTTGAAACTGATGGACACCTTTTCGCCGGCTGGCAGGCGCTTTTCATCTATTAGATCGTTGCCCTGTTTGATAAACTCCAGACGTGAGATCCCGGTTTGTAAATTGAGCTGAACACAGCCGAAGGCGGAATTGGCCTGCTTCAGTTTGCCCTTGTCAAGGGTGAAACTGAGATCCTTTAACCCCTGGACGGCATTGCCTGCCAACATCAGCGGCTGGTTGCTGCCGAAGAAATGTACCTCCCAGGCGGCATGGCCGCTGAAAGGACCCCGCGGAAGCGCGATCGACAGATTGTCGTTCCACGAGCCCTCTTGTCCTTCATTCCAGGTCACATCCAAGTTGTCTAAATCTTCAGCTGCAAAATCCAGATAGTTTATGATCGGGTGCGGGTTAAAACGCATCCGGGACGGAATTTCCGGTTCCCGCGACAGGGCCAGCTCCTTGCCGGCGTTTAAATCCACCTCAACTTCAAATGGAAATTCGAGGATTTTGCGGGCGACCACGACCTGAAGGGCGCTGATAATACCGCAAAAACGGGTTGAAACCGCATGGGAAACGCTCATGGATTCCCGGGTGGCCAATGCTTTTCCGCTTTGATCGTAGGCAATTAATTGCAGAGATTTGGCGCCTGCGGCGCTGATCCGGGCCACGTCCTTTTCGAGCCGATCGAGCGTGATTTGGATTCCGTCGGCAGTTTTAACGCTGCCCATTGGGTCTCCAAGGGCATAGTCAAAAACCGCCAGAGACACCGGCACAGTCAGATTGAAATGGATCCATGCCTTTGCCAGTGCCTCCGACGGAGTTCCTTTTTTTATATTCAAGGCAATATTGCCCGGGAAAAGGCTTCCGGGTTGGAGTTTGGGTTTCAAATTGCTTGTTTCAACCCGCAAAACATTCATTCCTTCAGGTGATTGGATGGAAATCACCTCGTAGGTCAATTCCGCCAGATCCGCATTGGGTATATCCAGCGTGTCCAAATCAAGCGTCATCTGGGGTGCCTCCCCCAGTTCCCAGTAGTGACCCGGAAAGAGGCCGTCCCGGACAATTCCGGGGATTTTTGCTTTGAGCTGATCAACATCGACATCGGCAGTGTTATGAGGTTCGATGACATAGCGGGTTTCGACAGGTCCCGGGGAGGGGGGCAGCTCCATGGTGCCGGCAACAATAGGTTTTTTATTCAAAACCTCGGTGGTTGCCGGGTTTTGGGCTGTCGGGCCAAAAAGCAGTTCGTTCAGCCGATCCATTTTAATGATATCAAGATTTGCCGCTGTGGCCAACATCACGGTCAGCAACCCACCGGCAGCCGCAGTGTACAGCCATCTTTTTTTGCGGGACCGGGAAACCGGCGGCGGCTCCTCCGGCAGCGGATTCCAGGTTGGCAGCGGTGTTTCAGGGCGCGGTTTTTCTGGCCGGCTGCGGTCGGAAACGGTTTTGACGGCCGGTGCCTGCGGCAATCGAATGGGGTGTCCGCAGGCCCTGCAGTTGAACGCCGCGGTGCCGGCGGGAATTTTGCTGCGATGAGTTTTATATTTTTTGCCGCAATGGGAGCACGTCAAGCGGACAATTTCATCCTGGGGGGAAGGTGCCGCCGGGGGTATAGTTGCCGACTGCGGTGTGGATTTTTTTTTAGGGGATTGAAGCGGCGCAGTGCCCCCTTGCCGGTTCAATGGTACCGGGTGTCCACAGGATTTGCATTTTATGGTTTTAGTCCGGCTGAGAACTTCGTCTTGCCTCAGGTTCTGGCTTTGACCGCAGTATGGACAGCCCAATGTGATGATGCGGGTTGGTTTGGCCGGAATTCGGGACAAAGCCTTTCGCAGTGATATTGCCTGGCCGCAGGCCTTGCATTTTGCGGTTTGAATGCCGGACGGCAGCCGGGCCGGGTTGAGGGTGTATTCTTTCTGGCAGCTTGGACAGGTAATTTTCATTTGAGTCGATTATCTCATATAATTTAATTGGTTTCAAATCTTTCTCTGACGGGCGTGCAAAGCAGGCGGTTTCGCGGATCGGCTGGGGGACGAGCTATGTTCTGTCAAATTGTTGCAGATATTGATCCCATTCCATAGGAAGCAGTTGTTTTTTAGCGTTGTTGCATTCCTTGCAGCAGGGCACCACATTGCCCTTGGTGCTTTTGCCGCCGCGGGATATGGGTACAATGTGATCCATTGTCAGTGCTTTGGGCAAAGTGGGGCGACCGCAGTAGTGGCAAATCCCTTTTGCCAGGCGGCGTTTCCACCACTGGGTCTCCCGCAGTTCTCTTGCTTTGCTGCGCTCCCGCCTGAGATCTTCCTGACCCAGATCATAAGCAAACGGTTTTACGTTTGTTTTGTGTTTCATAATTAATCCGTCCCGGATAACAGCTCATTCAGGGCTATAAAGAGTTCTTTTAACAAATCAACTAAATCGCGGCCAGCCAGGTTCGGATTTCTTCTATCAAAATGTTATAGTATGCTTCCGAACCGCCCAGTCCCCTTCTGCCGAAGAAATAGTTGATTTCCAGCAGCATGGGGTCGGGATCCTGAGTATCTGATGAAAAGATGACATCGAATCCGGCCAGGTTGATGCCTGTTTTCTGACACATATTTTTAACCAGGGCGATTGCTCTATTCTGCAGCGCGGGCTCGGCTGCGTAATCAATAACGGCCCCCTTGCTTAAATTGCTGTAAAAATTACCGGATTTTTGGGAAATGCGCCAGTAGGAAATTATTTGTTGCCCGATAACGACAACCCTCAGCGTCTTGTCGCGGCAGGCGATATATTCCTGAAGCAAAAATCCGGTCTGTCCCGTTTTTTCAAACCGGGCGGTTTGGATTAACTGCTTTTGCAGGTTTATATATGAGTTTATCAGATATACCGTGTCCCCTTCGCCGCCCCAGTCGAGCTTGAAAACCAGCGGGAATTGAAAGGGCAAATTTTTGCGCTTTTTCCCATATTTTTTTTTAAATTCAGCGACATCCGTGCATATTTCGGTTGCCGGGTGGCTGACATTGACTGCTCTGAACAGATTTGTCTGGCCGATTTTTCCGGGGTATTTAAACCTGGCATCGTAATTTGGAAATACGTTGGAGCAGTTCGCCCGCGCCATTTCATACAGGGACTGGTAGCACCCCTGGCCAAGAATGACGGCCTTGGCAGCTTTAATCGCGGTGAGATCCTTTGCATTGGGCTTGCGCCCGGCACAGATAATATTTTTATCGGCTTCGTAAATGGGATGAAATGATAGAATCATTCTGGAAAATAAATCAAATTTCAATCGCGAGTCAAGTCCTTGTGAAACCGTATAGCAGTTCGCGGGTGATCGATAAATTAAAATAATTCCCGCCAGGACTTGATTTGCAGCTCGGCAATGCCTCCGGTCAGGCTTGGATTGTTATACTCGTCGCCGCCGAACGATTTTAGGCCAAGGGTTTGTGAGCGTAGGTAGAGGTGTTCATCTGAAACCAAGGGTGATGTGATGATGCTGCCAAGGTTCGTTATTTGCCTATCAACGGAGCCGCCCATGGTTAAAACGAAAAGCGTTCCTCCGCTTGTGCTCTGGCCGCTGCCCAGCGCGCAGGGATCCTCGGTTTCGCTGGTTGAAGTTCCGAAATAGATCTTGCCGGCTGCCGCAAATGCCGAGGCAAAAATTCGATGGCCTGCGGGAAGCTCGAAAAACCAGTCCAAACTGACGCTATCGTCATTGCACTGTCCTTTTTCGCTTTCATCGAGATAACCAAAAAAGTGATAGCTGGTTTCGGCTGGGTTAATACCTTCATCATAATAGGGGCTGTCGCCGGTGCCGAAAAAAATTCTGAGGTTGTAATGAGTTTTTCCTTCGGCGGTCAAGCCATTGTCGACGATGACGACCGGTGAACCATAAATGGGGTGGTAGCGCTGGTCTTCATCGATTGAGTTCAATTCATTGTCTAAATCGTCGTCTGTGAAATCGGTGTTGATGACGCAATGACTGATATTATACTTTTGAGTATCGGGGTCATCGGGGATATTGACCTTATACAGGCGCCCTTTATCCGTACCGATGTAAATCCGGTCGATGTATCCGTTGCCGTCCGAATCGA